>JBLHNZ010000097.1:0-10634 GCA_047623245.1 Oceanicoccus sp.
CGTCGAAGGTTCGGGTACATCAACCACTACGCGCTCGTCGTAGTCATATTCCAGCGATAGTAAGCCATAGAAGTTGGTGTATGCAATAAGACTCTCGAAATCGTATTCGTTATTGAAGCTGCCCACCGTTAGTATTGATGACGTGAAGGCCGTCATGTCGAACGCGCCCACGCCAACAAAGGAAAGAAGATCGCCATCGGAAAACACGTAAGACGAACTCACACTCGGATATTCCTCCGCCGATTCGCAAATGATATCATCGCAATCGAGGGAAACCGGACCGGATATATCGACAAGCTTGGATAGACCCAAAGTATCAAAAGACAGCTGAAAGACATAGTCGTTGCTCGCCTCCCATGAGCTAACTTCGCTAGCTTCAGGTTCAGGACTGCCGCTTATACCTGCGCGTGGGGTTCCTTCGAGATCAGAAAGGGTGAAGGTTGCGCCAGTCAGCGTTCCTAAAGATGCGTCAAAATAATTGAATGACAGCTCACTGGAAGCTGAATCAGATGATTCATCCAGCTCTGAATCGACACTGCTGCCAAGGTTTATACTGCTATTGGCGAGGGAGATGTCTCCGCTGATGGTCGTTGCCACGGCCATTTGGGTACCACCGACAATCATCGTGAGCCCTGCCAGTGCGCCTGACACCTGAAGTGTTTTACTACCCATTATTTTATTCCATTTTATTTGCATGTAAGGTCTTTGGAATTTCAGCAAAAATCAAGCCACTAATATAACTTACTGTTTTTATTGGCCTTTTAAGTTTGCTGCTATTTTTGGAAGCGCCATTATGTAAGAAATTTCGACAGTTTTCAGAACGCTGACCTGTACAAAGCCGGTCCTTCAGGTGCGGTTTTTTCATCATCAGCTGTGTCGGTGGCTTATTCGCGGGAGTCAGACAGAACCTCGACGTAGGAGCTGCAGCCGGAATTCACAAATTAAGGGGTATATGTTGCGTTCAACCCATAACCAGCAAATTAGCTTTGGTAAGTGATGACCGGGCCAGTAGCTTTTTAATTCTCACCATAGATTAATCGGTTAACTATTTACTGACGAAATTTACCAAGAACTTACGGGTAACCTAATATAGATAAATGCCGGATTATGGTCAATAATGAGTGCAAGGACAGACTTCAGGATTCAGTCCCTTGACTCTCAGCTACGAACTCACAAAAGCCTCGAGATTAGCGAGGCCGAGTGCTCCAAATGTGCCACTAGCGACAACATTGCTAAATGTGTATGGAGTGGCAGTCAATGGCAAGGTAGAAGAATAGCCCATCGACGCCCCGTACACCGACGTATTCCTCTGGCGCCTATGAGCGTGCCGAAGGAACTCGAGTTTTTGACGGGGCAATGACTTCTGCTAGATCCCGTACAACGCCTTCAGGTGCGCCATGAAATGGGGGCGATCAGCTGTTGCATCTGCGCGAATTTTCTTAACATGGGGTCGCTCTTCCATGCGTATGCAGTAGGCATCCAACCCTGGTATTTCTGACAGGGGATCCCCGCCTAAGAACTTTATGCCAACACTGCGAACTATGGGGAGGTTCAAAATAGCCGCGATATCTGCCAGGGTGAATTGGTCACCGTAGGCAAACTTCTCAAAGGTCGATAGTTTTGCCAGCGCTGCTACGGCCTTTTTGAGGCTGCTCTCGACTTCTTTCAACGCAGTGGCATCTGGCTCCGTACCGCCTAAGAGGTTCGGGATCAGACGACGGGCCACAAGCTCAAAGTAAAGTTCAATAAACTGTGAGAACTCCTGCACTTTGGCAATGCCAAAGGGTGTGGCTGGTAGCAGTGGATGCTCCGGATACGCTCGTTCAATATACTCTAAAATTGCACGAGATTCGCTGACGAACCCTTCGCTTGTTTCAAGTGCCGGCACCTTGCCCAGAGGGCTTTTGTCGAGATATTCGGGTTTGTACTTTGGACCGACTCCGGTGTAAGACAAAACTTCGTCAAACGCAACGCCTTTTTCCAGGAGCGCGAGCTTAGGTACGTTGTAGTAATTGCTGGAAGAAAAACCGTGAAGCTTAATCATCTTTTGTTTCCATTGTTTGTGATTCTAAAGTGGTCTAATAAATCTGTATATTGCCCAAAATCCATAAACTCACTGCCTGTTTATTACCGCCGGGTCAATTACCGCCGAGCCAATGCGATTATTCACTACAGTCAGAATAAACGCAAAACATCTTTGATAAAGCTATAACCCGCTGTATCTCCGTACATAAAATCATGCCACCTTTGAAAACCCGACTCGAACCGTTTGTTAGTGCCGATCCAGAAATAGTGTCATTGCGAGAAGCGCAGCGACGCGGCAACCTCGGGTGTTAGAATTAGTACATAACTATCAATATCTTAGAATAATTAGATTGCCGTGCTAACGCTCGCAACGACATCGTTAAAAACTTCTATTTCTGGATAGGCACTCGTTAGGCGCATTCGCTATTTCCCCGCAACTTCTTTAAAGCTACCCGAGACCAGGTTGCGCCTAGCTTGTTAGGCATTTTACTAGCTTGGTTCTCCAGATGCATAACAACATGAAATCCGAACTCATTGGCATAGTCAATTAACTCGTCATCGAATACGGGCAATATGTGTTTCCCAGCCCCCTCCGGGCCACTCCTTAGTGATATGGCGCAGATACCGCCTTCACTCAAAATACTCGAAAACCTCTGAATGCACTCTCTTCTTTCAAGCACACTGAGATGATGCCAAACACCATCCATCAAAATAAAATAACCTCCCGCAAACGTCGCTCTTTTCGAGTTTTGGCAGACTATCATTAATCCAAGTGATATTTAGATCTTTAAACGTAGACTGCGCGATATGTAGAAACTCTGGAAGAGGCTCTATGGCAACCACCGAATAGCCACGCCGGCCCAGTGCGGCTGAATTCTGCCCAACTCAAGCACCTGCATCGAGCACTCGACCAGGAGCTTGTGGCAAGAATTGCAGAAAATCGGCATTGACGTCGTCAAAGTCTAGTTTGAAGCTCGCTTCAGCGAATGCTTCTACAACTTTTTCGTATCCGCTTGTTCCCGGAACATTGCTCAATCAATTAAACCTGCTCTGTGTTTCATTTGAGTACAATGTTGTGACCACCGAACCTCAGTTCGACGCCACTCGTCTCGCATTGAAACATAAAGCCTAACCGGTAAATAAAGGCTTCCATGAATCGTCGAGACTGACTTCGGTGATGAAAGGCAAGTAAGTAAGCTTTTACCCTGACCCTAAATTCATCAACCCTCATCAATTCTTTGTTACTGTCAAGACATCAAACAGGGCTGCACGTAGCGTCTCATTTATAGTACGACAACCGCTCTCTCACCTAAGGAGGGTGACAGTTTTTCCCGAAAAGGGGAGCCATCACAACCGTGCAAAATAATGCCTTCGTTCAGGCTTCTAATTCTGAAACGGTTTATCGTTGCTTATCTAACTCAGCCATTAAACCGAAAAGCTCAATTGGACTCGGGCCGACATCGTCGCCCGCAAATTCCTTATATAAAGTGGAGACGTTAATCACTATACGCTCGCTGTCGCCCCAACTGTCGAAATCGTCCAGACAAATTTCCATGGCGGCGCTCTTCATATCTTGACCGGCATCAAACCGTTTTCGCGCCTCGTCACGGACATATTCCAAATAATATTTCACCGCACGCACGCCGGATTTATCAGTCACAGGACCGTGGCCAGGAACAATCGTTTCCACATCCATAGCCAACATTTTATCACAGGCCAAAAGCCAATTACTCACTGGACCTTCCCACATGATGGGGTGACCCTCGATGAATAAAATATCTCCGGTAAAGACACACTTGTCTTGGGGGACATGGACCAAAACATCGCCCTTTGTGTGTGCCGGGCCCACTTGGATCAACTCGACTTTTTTATCGCCAACAAAACGTGTCATTTCTCCTTCGAACGTCAGTGTCGGGTTCAAACGATTAACTGACCTGAAATCAAACCCACCAAAACATTTTTTGAAGAACGCCCCGACGTCGCCCATTTGATCGGCATTATCGAGTAAGTCTGCCAACATGGCAGGATCTTCGTGCGGCATTTCTTCAGACGTGGCCCTAGAAGCAATGATCTCGGCACCTGCAACCAATTCATTGCCATTGCAATGGTCACCGTTGGAATGGGTGTTAACCAATGTCTCGATTCTATCTGCCGCCGATGTCGCATCGCGCATGGCTTTCAGCATTTCAGCAGTAAGGGGCACGTCAAATAATGTGTCTATCAATAGGCTTTGGTCACCATCAACAATTAAACCGGCGTTTGACCACCCCCATCCACCATCGGGTTGCAACCACGCATAACATCCATTATTTAGGTCATGAAGGCCTTTGGTATAGGCCATTTTTCCTAAAGCGGTGGTTTGCGGTTTGCGGTCGTGTGTACCTGCTGGGCAATTGCACCCTCCAGCGCTATGAGGTTTGGCCATTGGTTTATCCTAAAGAATAATCTTGTCTATAGAGCCATCTGCAATGGCTACGTCTCATGCCTATGTCTAAGCCTTGCGGGCTGAACCCTATATTTTTCTAAGCATGCAAAGATAAACGTGCAACCAATTTTAGAGTAGCGGTTTAAAATCGCCGTCCACGTCAGCTGATGCTTTTACACAGTATAGTGAAAAAAACGCCCTTTTCTTGACTACTCTAACCTAAACATTCGCGGTACGGCAACCACGCTCTTGGCCAAGGTGGGCGCCAGGATCAAAGTGAATTTTGGTCACTGCTTCTTTCATTTTTCGCTCGCTTTCAATCCATTCGGTGATTCCAATGCCTCCAGCATGCGAACGGTAGAAATACCTAGTAAGGCGTAAACGAAGAGTAATGGAATCGAAGCCACGATAGACGCTGTCTGCAACGCTTTTAAACCTCCCACAAATAATAGACAGACGGGTAACACCCCTAAAGCGACTGCCCAAAAAACTCTGTGCCATCGTTGCGGGTGTTCGTGTTCCAACAGGTTTTTAGTGGCTCCTGCAGCTAGGGTATAACTAGCCGAATCGTAGGTTGTGGCCATAAAAATCAAACCAATAATAGCGATAAATATCAGCCAGAATGAGCCGAAAGGTAGCAGCTCAATAATGCCTGCGATTGCTGATGAAGGACTTACCTCGGTAACCTCCTTCACCACGGGATATAGGCCGTTGAGTTCCAAATGCATGGCATAATTCCCCAGAACAATGAAAAACAAGGCACAACCCAAGCTGCCCCATCCCAACATGCCAAAAATGACCTGCCGAATTGTGCGACCTTCCGAAATTTTGCATACGAACATGCCCACAAATGGCCCAAGCGCGAGCCACCAAGCCCAATAAAACACCGTCCAGCTCTCTACAAAACTAGCCTTGCCAAGTGGATCGGTCCAAGTCAACATTTGAACAAAGTTTTGCACAACGTTACCCAAGGCAGTGACTCCCATCTCAACAATAAAAGTTGTTGGACCAACGATTAAGACGAAAATAATAAACAACAATGCCAGCAAAGCATTCACCGTACTCAGTACTTTTATGCCCTTATCAAGCCCCTGATAGACACTGTAGGCAATCATAGATGTCGCAATAGAAATGATAATTAGCTGCATGCCTAAACCATCCTCCAAACCAGTCAGACGGGTCACAGCGGAAGCAACAACAGAAGTACCAAGACCGAGGCCGGTGGCCGCCGTCCCCAATAATCCGATGATAAAGAGTAGGTCAATTATTTTGCCGGGCCAGCGATCAACCTGGGAATGAAGGACCGAATGGCAAGCGGCACTCAAGCGTAACGAAGGTATGTTGTAGACATGATATGAACAGCCGAGCGCCACCGCAGGCAAGCAATAAAAAGCCCAACCTATTGGCCCCCAATGAAACATGCCATAACTCGCAGCCCAAACTATGGCTTCCTCTGATCTTGGCTCAACGCCAAATGGTGGAGAAGTATAGTAAAACACCCACTCGGCGGCCCCCCAATAAATGAGAGAAGCACCAATACCTGCGCAAAATAACATTGAAGCCCAGCTTAAACTTGAGTGTACTGGTTTGCCATTTCCGCCCAAAACCACATTTCCATGACGGCTAATAGCAATCCACAGCAAGAGCCCAAGAGTGGAAATGGCCGCTATGACATAAGCAACTCCCAACTTTTCGGTTAGAAAGTTAAAGACCACATTGATGGTCTCGAGGCTCCACTGAGGTGCCAACACAATAGGTAAGATGATAGCCAGCAATACACTACAGCCGCCCACAAATATGAACCAGTCGATTTCTGTACTGGTTTTCTCTATTTTATCAGTCAAATTAATTTCTTCTTTTTAGAATAACGTTAGTAAATGTGTCGAACTATCAAGCTGGCACTGAAAGGTCGCATAAAAATATACCTTTTATCACCATAGTTGAGCAACCGCTTATATAAAGCGAGCAGTGATTAGCTGCAAAGGTTAGTAGCGTAATAAATATTTACCACTCGCATCCAAGCGGAACTCAGCAATTACCGTTGTACGATATAGTTCTCGAGCGTCATCCAAAATACATTGACTATATGGGGACGTCGCGAGGTCGCTACAACGACTATGAAAGCTTCCGATATAACGACGCAGTCTAACTGAGACGAATATTGGCACAAACAGGGTGACTTTTGTCTGTTAGAGCAAGGCTGGCGGCTTACGAGTGAACTGCTCCAGTTTATAGTTAGCTGTCAAGTAAGATAGCCGATGGTACGGCATCAGTGGAACAAACACCCTCCGCCTGTCTACCCTAACCTAAACCTTCACGGTACCGCAACCGCACTCTCAGCCAAGGAGGGAGCCAACAACTATAAGCGCGTCTATCTCTCACTCTTCGCAGTCGCTCTGCGAGCACCATTGGCGGCGCCGCTAGCGTAAATTGCCGGTCTGTCAAAAGAACATGTCTTCCGAAGAATAACGGCCGGTTTCCGGACGTTCTACGCTACGTTATTGAATCTATGCAATTGAACCAGGGCAATTAATTACCACAGTAAACGCGAAGAACTGGATCCTAAAATGAAATGCGCGGATGCTGGGGCACTGAGCCTGTTTAAAATCCGCTTCAACGCTTAATTCTGGCTACACTTGGCTAATTGATGATAGAAGTAAGCTAGATTACGGAAAACAGATTAGATACGGCCAAATTGCTTGACAGGTTTATCGGTCTTTATTGTGACGCTTTCCGTGAATAAATTTGCAGAGAGATCCAATCAGATTATTGTGAGTGTTATTTTTATTATGAGAAGTACATCGATCATTGCGGGGGAATTCACAGCAGGTATTTCGAAAGTAGTTATGACCCCAGTCCCTCACGAAGATGTCGTGGATACCTTAGAGGCAGGGACTAAAACGGTAGGAAATATTTCGGACCCGTTGTATATCAAGGCGCTAATATTGTCTGACGAATTCAGTAACATAGCCATGATTTCACTGGATGTGATGCATATTCCCCCAATGGCCTACGCGGAACTGTTAGCTGGTGTAAGAAACAGAGGGGCATTTGATCAGGTGTTTCTCAGTATCACCCATACCCACTCAGGCTACGTGGGAAATAATAATTATGATGCCCTGGGAGAAAAAATAACATCTGCCATACAGGCTGCAGAGGCGAACCTGCAGCCTGTTACTATAGGTGTTGCCGAAGGGCAATTAGATGAAGCCTATAATCGAATTATCCGCCACTCTGACAGCAACCCTGAAATGTTATGGACTAACCCTGACCGGAAACCGAACCGTGACGTTGATCAATCTGTGGGTGTCATTAATATTAAAAAGCCAAGCGGAGAGACGCTCGTTAATATAGTGAATTACAGCGCCCACCCTGTGGTTACAATGGATCTAAATAATGTCGTTATATCAGCCGACTATCCTGGCCAACTGGCTAGTAGCCTGAAGCGGCTCGGTGAAGGCGAAACGATGTTTTTTCTGGGCGCAGCGGGTGATGTAAACCCCTATGATGCAGACACAAAACCCACCACCCTGTCGTTGGAAAAATCTAATGAACTTGGCGAAAAACTTGCGTCAGAAGTTATTCAAACTGTTCACACAATCAAAAACTACCAGTCCCATGGCCGTTTCAGTTTTAACACCTTACGTTATCCTTTATCCGTTACAAAGCCCGGAGACCTGGAAACGGCGCCCGCTGAGATCAACACACTTATATTGACAGACGATATTGCTCTGGCGAGCTTCTCCGGAGAGTTTTTTAGTCCATTCAGTATGACGCTCAAGCAAGAAAGTCCGACAACACACACCTTATTTTTGGGATATACGAACGGCACTTTAGGTTATATACCCACTAAAGAAGCAGTGCAGTTTGGCGGATATGGTGCCGACGCTAGTGACATGTGGTTTGACGTGGGAACGGGTGAAAGCCAGATCAGCGACGCAATCGAGTCTCTTAAAACACAATACCAGGCGCGGAGTGTCGATCCGTAATATATTTTCTTTACGCTGCTTACCCTTTCGTCTCCGGTTACTCCAGGGACAGCACTTTTTAAACGGCTAAATCCAAAACACCGATATGATAAGCTCTACCTAGGAATACTAGGCCGTTAGTACTCGCTCGTTTTGGACACTATTTGCTGGAAGCCAGCAAGCCACAGAGAGTTTAGATCTACTTAGATTATGGACACCCAAAGGTTTTCCTAAAACTTTTTCGATGCGAGTTATCTCGCCGTATCGAGATCCACGGATGTTCGCAGATTGGTGGTGTATTCTTCCTATAGAGACATCAAGGGGACTGCCGTATAGTATCAGTCAGAAAATATGTTTCTGTAATTCATTCTTAAACACTAATCTTCGCGCGTGCACTTCGCACGTTACGATGAAAGGATATATACACCAATGCTGTCACAAAAACATTGTCGCAGGAGCATCACTGCTTGTGTGTTCAACTATCTGGTCGCACTGGTGTTCACCATCACCAACACTTCTGTGCTTGCAGATATCAGCCTCCAAGTAGGCCCGACGGAAATACCTCGAGGAGAAGCCAAGGGAAATAGGGATATCACCGTAAACAATGGTTTATTTGCCGTGGCTTTTGCCGTTGACAGCCCTCCTCCATGGGGTGTCGCGAGGGGAGGTATTGTTGATATAGCAATCGTTCGGGACGGAGTTGTCGGCAATGATATTGCGTCGCTAGCAGATTTTATGCCCAATAACTGGTCCGCCTGGCCGACGAGCTATCAACAGGTTGATGTAGTCAAGAATACGACACAGGAAGTTATCATTAGAACTCGCCGTGACTGGGGCGAGACCGAACTTGAAACTCTATTTTATGTACGGAGCGGAGATCGACGCGTCCAGATTAAAACCCTAATGTCTAACACCGGAAAAACCGACTTAAACGACCTTCTAACAGGTTATGTTGTCTGGCCAAACGGCGGGGCTTTATTTGGTGTCCCCGGTTTGTATGGGAAAAAAAACAGCTCTGAAGTCGACGCCAATGCCGACTGGTCAGCTGCTTACGACCGCGACTGGGTTCTCGGCTTACACGCTCCATTTGCAGACCAACTATCCCAGTCCGGTCGCGATCGATACCTCTTACATTCTCTGGCGGCAGGAAAAAGTCGGGAGTTCGAAGCGTGGCTACAAGTCGAAGATGGCGGTAGTCTTGCGCCGTTACTACAAACAGAAATCGACTATCAGCAACTTTCATTCGGCACCTTATTTGGAGAGGTCCGCAGTGAATCCGGCAAATTAGTCGATAAACCCGCTATTGTCATCATGAAAGACAGAGCTCCCTACGTATGGACGTTAGGACATGCGGGGCATTATCAACTAAACCTTCCAGTCGGCGAGTATATTGTCTATGCCACTGCAAAATCTCACGCTCCTGGCGACAAAAAAGCAGTTAAGATCACTGACGGTGTCCGTACCCAAATACATCATGGCGGATTGAAACCACCGGGAAAGATAGCTTTTGACATAGAGGACAGCGATGGCAACGCGTTGGACGCGCGAATTAGTATTATTTCAGGTTACAAACCACTTATTGAATTTTTGGGCGACAAAACCTTCTTTACTGACTTACTTAAAAAAGGCCAAGCGATGGTGCAAGTCGCCCCCGGACAGTACGAGTTTTCCGTCAGTGCTGGCGGTGGTTTCACCGCGCCATTGTCACGGTTGAAAGTGACCGTTGAGCACGCTCGCACTGTTCACGTGAATAGCGAAGTGTCCGTACAGGTGCTTCCCTCGCAACAGTATTGGTTTGCTGTCGATTTACACCACCACTCAGACGTGCTGGACGGATTTACGGCTCCCGAATACGTACTGAGTTCAGAGCTTGCGGCAGGTATGAATTTCAGCTTTCTTAGCGACCACGATTCCATGGCCAACAATGCCGAAATGAAACGGCTCTCGGCAACACGATCCATTCCATTTTTGCCCGGCACTGAATTATCACCGTCGTGGGCTCACTTCAACGCTTACCCTATAGAAGATAATAGCTCAATTAAAATTGATGTTGGCTCTGCAACAGTTCAGGAAATTTTTTCGGAGGCACGGCGGCTCGGCGCCGAACTTCTGCACGTTAATCACCCCTATGGTGACTACGGGTATTTTCGAAGCTTGGAAACACCTGTTGAACGTGATGGCAAAAAACTCAACGCCGTTCCGGGAGGCTACGACTC
>JBLHNZ010000098.1:0-10604 GCA_047623245.1 Oceanicoccus sp.
AATGTTTCATTTGCGCCCAGCTCCTCACCTTCAAACTCAACAATAATTTCACCACTAACATTAAAAACGCCAGAAGCGGTTTTTACGAACTCAAGGCGTTTCACGTCACACCAATTATGAACACCCCCGATGACAACATCGCCTTCTGCTTCCTCGTAGTTTTTATGACATAAGTTCAGGCCATCAACGTCACTAATATCTCCCAAACTCAGGTTATACCAGTCGAATATCATTTCAGTTGAAAGAGGCTGCGTATCATCGGGCAGGCCGCTATTAAAAGCTTCTAACGGTATAGTCACGCGGTGAAACATCGTCCGTTTTAAATTAGCACTGTCATCTTCATACCAGTAGGCATCGATTTTTCCTGGCAATGCCCTTGTCTTCATCTGCAATTCTATAGCGTCCATAATTTTCACCTTATCGATTTAACTGTGATACACAATCCTGAGTTTTCTTTTTAGTTTTTTAGAAATCATTTCATTTACTATTAGCAAAATCTATCAGTGAATTGCCCTCTAAACGATATCCTATCCACTCGCTTTGCGGTTTGGCACCAATAGAATCATAAAATAGAATAGCGGGTTCATTCCAATCGAGTACGTTCCATTCAAACCTTCCACAGTCATTACTGACGGCAATGTTCGCCAAATGCCTGAGAATTTTCTTACCGGCTCCCTTAGCTCGGTACGAGGGTGAAACATATAAGTCTTCGAGAAACAAACCGTTTTTTCCAAGCCACGTCGAGTAGTTTAAAAAATAAACGGCAAAACCGACCGTCTCGCCATCAATACTACAAATAATAGCTTTTGTGGTTGTTTCAGGATCGAACAGATTCTTTTCAATATCATCGACCGTAGCAATAACTTCGTGCTCTGCTTTTTCAAAAATCGCAAGTTCGGTAATAAACTTCAATATAAGACCCGCATCTTTGACAGCAGCGTTTCTAATTACAACATTGGACAATACAATCTCCTTATATCGCGGGCTGACAACATGACTCATGTTTCTTTCCGTTTTTTATACACCAATTCCGTGCAATTTTCTATTACTGTTTCTGATTAAAGACAGGTCAATGGAAAGTAATATTGAGCTGTTATCGCCTTCCACCTATTTAGGCAGGTGTTAAAAGATAATGCCCGTGCGCCACGGCTATCGGACGCGCCTTTTCTTCCTGCCAAATTTCTGCCCGCACGTTTGCAACCCTGCGTCCCTGACGAGTGACAATGGCTCTACCATAGGTTTCCATCGGTTTTCCAGAGCGCAAATAGTCGACGGAGATATCGACAGTTTTCGGAAGCCGTTCACAGGATGTATTGAACAATAATTGCACAACTGAACTAATTTCAAGAAAAGCGCCTATAACGCCACCGTGAATCGCTGGTAATCGCTCGTTCCCGACCAAGTCATATTTGAAGGGCATAATAGTGGTTAGCTCGTTGCCCTTTATGTCGACTTGAATGCCCAAAAAACCCGCATAAGGTATTTCTGCCAACAGCGCAGCCATATCCTGACCACGCCCTTCGTCTCTTAATTTTTGTAGAATTTTCATGGCCTTGGCTCGTTGGGTGTACCTAACATAAAACTGGCAACAGAGGTTGCGATTGGATCGTTCGGGTCGCCTTGATGCGCTGTGCCACGTACAAAAGCGATATTTTTGGTTATCTTATAACATTCGGTACTACCGATGAGGTCCTCATGAGGTGTTGCTGGGCGCATATAATCGATGCGTAAATCCAATGTTGCCATGCTTTGTCCGTCGGTCCACTCTGGATGACAACGTACGGCAATGCCAGACGAATTATCCAACAAGGCTGTAATAACACCACCGTGAATAATGCCAGTGTCGGGGTCGCCAACCAGCTGGTCGCTATAGGTTACCTTCAGTGAACAAACTCTATCTCCTGTGCCGACTAAAGACATCCCAATCGCTTTGCCCAATGGCGTTATATTCCAGAAATCTCCGTCTGGTTTCAATTCATCTTTCTTCAATTCATCTTTTTTCAAAAAAGCTACTCCGTAAATTTTGAATCCAAAACCGTTCAGCTATTGATAATATTATTCTGGTCGGGACTTTTATCACTCAAGTTTACACCCAAATCACACGAATCCAAAAATGGCTCCATTTTTTCATACCCCTTTCATAAAGGGCCTGTAAGTATAGGATCCAAAAGTGAGCGTCACTCCTGAGTGACCCGAAATAAAAACAAATAATAGTGCACCAAAATATGGCAAAGCGTGCACTAAACTGGTATTTTTTCCAAGTACAGCATTACAAACCACGTCACAATGGCACTAACAATCGATAAAAATCATAGACTTAAGAGACAAACAGAAAATTGGAGCGTTTTTTGCTAATTGTATAGCCAACGGTGCTCGCAAAGAGATCATAACTCATTTTTATTGCTCGCCTTACGTAGACAGGAATGGCGATACGTACGGAATCAACAAGTAAAGGGACGTTTCCCTATGGTATTAGTTAAGCAATCTCATGCGAAAAAAAACGTGAGATTATTTTCGATATGCCAGTGAAACACAGCAAAGAACCGCCGAGTAAATAGACAGAAAAAACTTACCGATACTCAATTAGGAGTATCGGCTATCCCATTTTCAAACCATGTAATGATCGAATAAATCGAGGAAAAATAAATGAGCGGTAATGAAGCGCGTGTTAAGGCTATTTTTGAAATCACAAACTGTAAGCCGGTCGATACTAAAATGACCGAGCCTCTGAATAAAATTTGGGCAAGCAATGTTTTCGGGCTTCAGCAAATGGAGGAGTCGTTATCAAAAAGTGCTTTCAAGGCAATAAAAAACACCGTTCAAACAGGGGTCGAACTCGACATTGCTAGCGCTAATATGGTGGCTGCTGCAATGAAAGACTGGGCGATAGGCAAGGGAGCAAAATTTTTCTCACATATATTTTACCCCATGACTAACGCAACCGCCGAAAAACACGACGGTTTCATCATCACCAACTCCGACGGTGGATCAATCACTGAATTCACAGGCAGTTTACTGATCAAGGGCGAGCCTGACGGATCATCTTTTCCGAACGGAAGCCTGAGAATGACCAACGCAGCACGAGGTTATACGGCTTGGGATCCAACTAGCCCTGCCTATATTATGGATACGGCGAACGGTGCTGTACTCACAATACCCAGTGTCTTCATGTCGTGGACAGGAGAGGCGCTCGACAAGAAAATCCCATTGCTTCGATCAAATGCGGCTATGGATGCCGCTGCGAGAAAAGTATTGGCTCTAATGGGCGAAACAGATATTGCTAAGCTGAATTCCAGCTGTGGAGCGGAGCAAGAATATTTTTTGATTGATGCAAATTTCGCCAATGCGCGACCCGATTTGTTATTGGCGGGCAGAACCTTGTTCGGTGCTGCTCCAGCAAAAGGTCAGGAATTTGATGACCACTATTTCGCAGCAATTCCAGAACGTGTGCAAGTCTTTATGCAAGACTTTGAAGACAAACTTTATAAGCTCGGAATCCCCGCAAAGACTCATCACAATGAAGTGGCCCCCGGTCAATTTGAAATTGCTCCCTACTTTGAAGCCGCCAATGTTGCCGCAGATCACCAGCAATTGTTAATGACGGTGTTAAAAAACACCGCTAAGAACCATGGGTTTCTGTGTCTTTTACACGAAAAACCGTTTGCCGGCATTAACGGCTCAGGAAAACATGTTAACTGGTCCGTCGGAAATTCCACTCAGGGAAATTTACTAGACCCAGGCAGCACTCCCAACGAGAATCTAAATTTTCTAATATTTTGTGGAGCGGTCATTCGTGGCGTACACAAATACGGATCATTACTCCGTGCGGTGATTGCTACGGCAGCCAACGATCATCGCCTCGGAGCGAACGAGGCGCCACCAGCAATCTTGTCTGTTTATTTGGGAGATCAGCTAGAGAAAGTATTTGAAGACATAAAAAATGGCGAGCTGCAGGCCTCGGATGAAGCAGGAATAATGGATCTAGGTTTATCTCAAATTCTCAAGTTTGAACGCGATCCAGGCGACCGCAACCGTACGTCTCCTTTTGCGTTTACCGGTAACCGTTTTGAATTCCGAGCGGTCGGGTCTTCGCAATCGGTATCGGGGCCTTTGGTCGCAATGAACACAATGCTCGCAGATTCCCTCGATTGGATTGCCGGTAAGCTAGAAAAAGAACTCGATAGTGGGCTGCCGCAGACCGCTGCCGTCATCACAGTTTTACGAGAACTAATGGAAAACCACGGCAACGCAGTTTTTGGCGGTGACGGTTACTCTGCTGAGTGGCATAGCATGGCAGTTGAAGAAAGAGGATTAAAAAACATCCCAACTACAGCTGACGCATTACCCGCATTTACCGACCCTGAAGTGATCGAGTTATTTTCGAATACGGGCGTACTGAGCCCCGTAGAACTGGCAAGCCGTTATGAGGTGTATTCTGAACAATACATTTTGTCGATTGAGGTAGAGGCCAAACTCGTCGTAGAAATGGCCACAACGATGATATACCCTGCTGCGATAAGCTATTTGTCCACCCTAATAATCCCTGGTATCGAACTGGCACATTCACCGGCAGACGACATAAAACAGTCTTCTGCGTTAATGATGGCAGCAGTGGGGGAATTGAAGGACGGGTTGGAACAACATAGTTTTACTTCAGCTCAGGAACACATGACATTCTTGGCAAATAACATTTGCGGCATGATGCTAGATGTCCGCGCTCAGGCAGATAAACTCGAAAACCTTGTTGCCGATAGCTATTGGCCATTACCTAAATACCGCGAGATGCTGTTCATAAAGTAAACCAATGGTGGCGGGTATAAACAAAATCAGTGGAGAACAAAGGAAGGTTAAAAGGCCAGGATGGTGATTTAAAAAAAGCAAGCAATAAATACCAAGGACGGTATAAGTAAAGTCTTGTTTGGGGAAAAAACATTGTGAGAAACGAAAAAAAGGGCCACGCTGGCCCCTTTTTTCGTAATATTCGAAACGTCTTAAGCGTTAGACATACGATCTTTATAGGAGCGTACAGCCTCGTTAAAGACTTCACCGACCTTCTTCATCGATTTTACCGTGCGGTTATGCTCAACAGTGCTAGCGGCGCATTCAAGATACGCTTCAGCAGCTGTCATATACTCCTTAACTTCATTTTTTGCTTTAACCATCTGCGCAGTTACAGCTGTTGCGGCATCAGGTAATTCAGGTGCTGTGGGCTTCGTGCAAGCGTGAGTCAAACCAGAAAACATAACAGTGGAGAGTACCAGAGCAGAGAGCTTAATCATTTTTTCATTCCTAATAAGTTAAGTGTGCTTGAACCCGTCGTATCGGGTTCATCCAGCGCAAAGCTAGGTTTGTGCAAATTTCAGGCGAGCATACTATATAGACTCCTATGATATAGAAATACGGAGGATTACTTTATGTGATAGGTATTGTTACATACAAATGCAATAAGGATGTTCGGTACAAGAAAGCGTACATGTCAGGCACATTTGCACAGCACTTTTCGACAAAGAAGCGTTGCCCAAAGATGTTCGTGCATCACTGCTCGGAAATGGAAGCTGAAAATACTGAAAAGATTGACTGCGAAGCGTTTCATTATCCATCGCAGCCCAAGCGTAATACTAAAACCTCGCGGTGACAGTCTCGCTTTCCAGCCATCCATACCGCACCGCCTTAACTTCGATATTTGAAGATTTCGACACCTCTATCGTGCGACTGGGAAAATAAACCTTCCAACGACCTCCGTCGACTCGATACCCAATAGAGGAGTCAGGTTCTGCTGGCATCAGTTTTACATTCGTTTTGTCGATAAGTACGACTATCGGTTCCGCAGTTTTTGGCTGTACTCCATTTAGCCAGAACCGTTTAGCCATTTCAATTTCAGGTCGATAGATCATAACTACGATTGTCAACATACGTTTTTCTAGCTCTTCACTGAGACGCCGCACATGCGCCGTATACTCAGGATTAGCCGCAAGATTATTCACCTCGTGTGGATCATTTTTTGTGTCGTAAAGCTCCGACGAAGGACGTGGACTAAACCAGAAAGCCTGTTACCTGTTCAAGGAACCGCTCTCAAGGCCAGACCAAAGTTCTTGCATGACGCCCAATTGGTCACGGTAGCGCAAATGCACGGCTCCTGGTTTATCGCTATCGTAGTTAGATATGTATTTAAATTGATGGTCTCGCACAGCTCTTTCACGCGCGGTGAACTCATCCATTCTGTCTTTTTCCGCATAAATATAGTTACGGATCACCTGTTGATCGAACAGTGACGGAACACCGTGGAGATAGTCGGGCATGTCTACTCCGGCGAGCCTTAAAATTGACGGCGCAAAGTCAACGAAGCTGATAAGCCTTTCATCTATGACTCCCGACTCAAAACTCTTTGGCCGCAAACTCTCGGGCCAGTGAATTATCATTGGCACTTTGATACCACTATCGTAAAGCTCCCGTTTACCCCGAGGCAAACCGTCTCCGTGATCGGTTGTCGAGATAACAATGGTGTTATTGGCCAAATCGTCGGCCCGTAATTTCTCCATAATCTCACCAACTTGTTTATCTATGGCATGGATATTGTCGTACTGTTGCGCGATAGTTTTCCTGACAACCGGCGTATCTGGATAATAGGGAGGTACAAGCACCTGTTCGGCTTTCGCCACTTGAGATAGACCGTTTCGCCTATTTTTATCACTATTCTTTTGGATTAGCTGGCTTTCATGGGTAATCAGTAAGTTGATCAACCTGTAAAATGGTTGGTCCGCGTCTCTCGATCTCCAATCGGGACTCGACCCATCGTCGTCCCATATGGTGAAAGGTCCACTGCCCGACATAATCCCACTAAATTGGTAGTCCAATTTTCGGTTAGTAAATGTATAATACCCGTCGCGGCGCAATAACTCTGGACAAGCTTTAACCTCGGGTGGTGGACTGCGAGATACCTCTGCCCTGTAAAATTACCGGAACGCATGTGTTGGGCGCCAAACGAAACTTGATGCATGCCAGTAATATGAGCGGCTCGGCTGGGCCCGCAAACGCCTGCCGTTGTGAACACATTGGTAAAGCGAACACCTTCCAAGGCTAGCTGATCCAAGTTAGGGGTATGAGATACCGGGTCGCCAAAAGAACCTACTTTACTGCTCATATCTTCCGCCATGATCACTAAAATATTAGGTCTTTGCACCTTGTTTTCTAATGAGCTCGGAACTGACACTACGCCTAGGGCCAAAGAGCTACTAAACAAAAGAGCGAATACTATTATTATTTTCATATTGAGAATTTCTCCATTCAAGAAGTTAACTTAGTGACTAACCAAATAAATACACAGGGATTAGAAACACCGTCGATCGTAACATCCATACTGTTTTGCCCGATTTTTTAGACATTGTCACCATAACTATCGATTATGCAAAAAATGCCCGTGGCTACCAACTATCATGAGCAGAGCTCGGACTGGACCAACTCTTCAATGGAATTTATAGAAAGTCAGTTATTAATGGTAAATCCGGCTATTCATTCTATAATTTCCTTCATACACCCTCAGCCCTGAAACTTATGACTGTACCCCGTTTCTTGACAAAAGCACTAATAATCGACTTTTCGAAGATCTTAGTGATCTACTTAATCTCGGTATCGTCACTGCTCGCGAAAGAGCGTACGCATACCCTTGCCGAAGGCAAAGCGCATTACACATTTGAAATTGCAAAGCAAATCATCTGGCCAAACGAAGACAACATGAATCAGTTTGTTGTCGGAATCGTAGGATCTGACCTTGAACTGGAAAAAGCTTTCGAAGAAAAAAAATCGACAATCGTTAGAGGTAAGTCATTTAAGTTCGAAGTATTGAAAAACACGACATTCAATCCAGACCTCTATTCGATACTTTTCATCACAGAAAAAAACCGCTCATTCAACAAAAAAATATTTTCGAACATAGGCCACACTCTTATTATAACGGATGGAAGAGTCATCAGAGACAAACAAATGATCAGTTTGATTTCCTCTTTCCGGACTATCAACATCGAACTCAATCGAGAAAATCTTTTGCTTCATCAATTTGAAGTTTCAATCAATCTATTGGGCTTGGCAGGAACAAAAGATGACTTAACGGAAAAATTGCGGGAAAAAAAAGCATGGCTTGACCGCTTACTAGAAGAAAAGAAACTCAAAGAAAAAAATCTAGAGAAACTCAATCTTCTATTGGAAAAAAAGAACAACTTACTAAAAATTGCCCAGACAGAACTGGACGATAATGGGAAAAACCTAGCGAAAGATAATCTGCGAATGGAATTTCTATCAAAACAGATTTTGATTTCTAAAAGGCAGGTCGAAAAATACCAAAAAGACATTGTTCAACAACAGTTATTACTTCAAAAAAGCCAATTGGAATCAACCGCGAAAGAAAAAGAAATTGACAATTTCCAAGAAGGGATAGAAAAGAATCGATCAATATTGGAGGAGCAAGAGAACCGTATTGTTTCACAAAACAATATGATAGACGAACAGGACCAAACTATTGGGACACAACAAGGATGGTTGACGGCAACATTAAGCGTTATAGTGATGTTCTTCGTCCTGATTTATTCCCTTCTAAAAATAAATATCTTAAGAAAGAACGCCAACAAACAACTGGAAGAACTCAATTCAAAACTCTATGAACTCGCGACCACAGACGGAATGACAAAATTGTTTAACCGTCGGCACTTTATGGAGACTACCCAAAGTGAATTAATGCGTCAACAACGTAAAAAAGGTCAATCTATTATTGTTATGATTGATATCGATCATTTTAAAGAAGTCAATGACAACTATGGTCACGCTGCCGGCGACAAAGTCATCATTAAAGTTGCAAAAATCCTGAAAGATAGCTCGCGAACGTATGATATCACCGGTAGATTAGGCGGGGAGGAATACGCCATAATGATGGTAGATTGCGATTTGGAAACTGCTTCAGAGATCGCACAAAGACTTTGTAAAGAAATTGAAAAACAAAAAATTGATGTCGATGGTCATATAATAAAAGTAACAATCAGTGTTGGCTTGAGTACGCTAAGCGAAGACGATAACACTATTGAAGAAGCCATTTTACGGGCAGATAGAGCGCTCTACCGAGCTAAAGATCAGGGCCGTAATCGCGTTGTGTCTTCCGCCGAGTGAGCGGAACCATTTAACTTGGTAACAGATGAAGGAAAAGCATCGTCACCATTAGACAGACCTATTTCCTACGGTGTCGTAAATCTGCCTAATAATTAAACCCGGTGAAAACGAGCTGTCTGGTCAGAATTTACCAATCGAAAAAGATAAGCCGTCACACTAAAGACGTGAACCATCCCAATAAACAGTCAAAAAACCCGCAAATAACTGATATACAACCGAAAAAGTGAGCCATTATCTTCTTCGTGCGAGTCCTTTGAGGTCAAAATTATTGTCATATTGGATTTCCTAGAAAATCACGACATCTCTTCGATCTGCATTTATCGAAGCTGACCTATGGAACAAACCCAAAACACCAGTCACGACGAGTTACTGGAATTAATTAAGCAAAGCCACGCAGAGATAGCGCAATATTGGCTCGGTAAGGATTTTATTATTGAGCTACTTCTAGCCTCGATAATTGCAACAGGACACGTGCTTCTTGTCGATATTCCGCGTGTTGGCAAGACGACGCTTGCAAAAAATCTGGCTAGAATCCTCGGACTCGACTTCAATCGTATACAATTCACCAACGATATATTACTGGCAGATATTCTTGGGGGGAACGTTTACAATCCTGTCGAGGGTAATTTTTCCTTTGTAAAAGGAGCCATTTTTACCGATTTTTTATTGGCCGAGCAAATCAACAGAGCCCCAACTCGGAGCCAGTCCGCTTTCTTGCGGCTATGGAGGAAGGCCACGTCGCCATTGATGGCATCAACCATCCGTTATCGTCACTATTTACCGTGATTGCCACGCAGAACCCTATCGATTTTGACAGTACCAATCCACTCCCAGAAGCTCAGCTAGATCGATTCCTAACAACCGTTAGCCTTGGCTATCCGAACTTTGACGACGAACTTCATCTATTAAACGACTACGCCAATACCCTGAGAAAAGAGCTATCAGCGATAATGACTAAAAGTAATGTTGCACAACTGCGGTTCGCTTGTGGTGAAGTATTTTTGCATCCCGACCTGTCGTGCTACATCGTGGAGATGGCTCGCGCAACTCGCGAAGAGGAAAATACAAAACTGGGTATTTCTCCACGAGGATCTATGCACTTGGCAATTATGTCCCGAGCTTACGCGTTCGTAAAAGGTCGCAATCAAGTTGTACCCGAAGATATTCAGTGTTTGGTGCATTCTGTCTGGGATCATCGACTATTACCTCGTCACGGGCGCGACCTTGACAGCTCTCATGCCCACGAGATTATCGAGGCCATTATACAAAAAGTACCCGTACCCAGATAATGAGCCAATTATCTGATCGTCCTTTGCGCATACCCACCGAGCCAAAGTTCGTACACTTCTGGCGTTTGTTAGTGTGGATACTTCAATTGCGCTTGGTACCGCTCTGGCATGAACGCTTTAACTATTTTCTCGTTCGCTATTACCGTCGATTTTTTTATGATG
>JBLHNZ010000099.1:0-10578 GCA_047623245.1 Oceanicoccus sp.
CGCGTCCACGACGTCGAGAAATTCCACTTCCTCGGTTTCTTCTCCATCTTGATCGATCCACAAAAATTTCACTTTACCGCTTTTGTCAGCTCGAAAATGAAAAGATAAGAAGGGGTTTGCTGCGGTACCGGGTCCAAACTCAGCTTCAAAGACCAATACCCCTTCGTATTCACAACGAAAAAATTTAATAATGTTACGAGGGACTAATTCCCCTATGGCGTCGCGCCTGAACCCACTATGCATTGGATGCGAAACCAGCGTTTTGATGTCGAGGATGTCGCCTTTCTTGGCTTTGCTGGGGATCGAAATTCTAGTTTTCATCAATTGGCCTAAAGGAGTGGTTCAACACAGGCTGCCAACGTAACAATCGTTTCAGATGTTCCAGACCACAAGGTTCCATCATTCATACGAGCAACAGCAGTGATGATTTGAGAGTTAGACAATCGAATTCTAGTAGAAATTTTAGCTTTTCCAGAGGCTGGGAAAAACCGAAAGCTAGCAAGATTGGGAACGGGGTTTTTATCGGCAAATATTCGAATTTCTTGGACATAGTCGTTTTCGGTCATCGGACTGTCCACTTCGACAACCAGCGAAACGGAATTTCCATTTTCAGCGAGAGGCGGCGTATTCAGATGAACACGGCCTTCCGAAATTTTTTCTTCTCCATAAAACAATGAAAGGGTCTTTTTGAGTTCTTTGGAGTAGACGTTCGGCGCAAGCTGTATGGCGAGGCCGGTAGCAGCACCAAGAAGTAGGGTTCGTCTTTTCATGTTAGTTCTGTCATGTTAATTTTTTCATCTTAGTCCTTCCATAAAAGTACTACTGTCCTTCTCTGTCAAAAATAAGATAAGCAATAATATCTTCAATTTCCTGCGCTGACAAAATCGTCTTTCCTCTAAATTCTTGAGCTACCTGTACAAGCCCCTCCGTTTGAAAGTATGCGGGCATTAGTGTCTCATGATTCAGTCTACTATTGTCGACAATGCGGTATCTTATCTGGTGCGGATCGAGCCTTGCAGTAATATCGTCGAGCGATGGACCGATAGTACCCTGAAAGAGTTCATCACTTCGGCTAAGCTGATGGCACAACAGGCAGTGACCTTTATCTCTATTGTTAAACGCTTTTTCTCCTTCTATATGCCGACCTGGAGTTGTCGTTAGAGGCGCATCGCGATCATCAGCGCTGGCCGTGTCAATACAAGTTATGAACATAATCGTTAGAAAAGTAAACCGAATCAAGCAAATACCTCTGCGGTGATAGAGCCGTACCATTGGCGCGCATATTGAGCCTCCATACGCCTGACTTTTCTAGAGGCGGTTAAAGGACTGACTCCTCCGGCCCCCTTAATTTCCAGCCAGTGTTCGTTGTCTGGTTCGTAAACGCCCGCAACGGAGATTCCGTAATCGGGAGTAATCAGACTGTAACAGGTGTTAATCAATTTGCTCTCAATCGGTTTTTTACCAGCTAGCAGTCTGACAATTTGCAGCGCACAGAGTTTCGCTTGAGTATTAGCAGCAAATGCCGATTTAGGCATGGCGTTTGCTATCGCTGCATCCCCAATAACGTGAATATCGGTATGTAAGCTCGATTCGAAAGTCGCAGCGCTTATCGGACACCAGCCACTGGCATTTGCGACACCACTGAGCTGTGCGATTTTTCCTGCGCGTTGTGGGGGTATGATATTGGCCACGTCGACTTTAATAACGTCAAAGTCGGTTTGTAATGTCATTGCTGCGGGGTCGACCGACACAACTTTGGCGCCGTCTTTGAGTCCCTGCCATTCAATGATATCGCCAAATTCAGATTTCCATGCGGCCATAAAAAGCGATTGTTTTGAAAAACGGTCTTTGCTATCGAGAATCAATAACTTGCTTTTTGGTTTGTGCGTTTTTAGATAATGTGCGATAAGGCTGGCACGCTCGTAGGGTCCGGGTGGGCAGCGGTAAGGGTTTTCGGGAACAGATATTGCGATAGTTCCGCCGTCTCGCATAGCGGCCAGCTGGCGAGCTAGCAGCGTGGTTTGCGCTCCAGCTTGCCAGGCGTGGGGCATTAATTCGGCTGCGGCTTCATCGTAACCTTCTAACGCATCGAAATTTAGACTAATGCCTGGGGCCAGTACCAGTCGGTCATATTCAAAACGTTGACCATCCGTTACGGTAACCTGATGTGCCTCGGGGTCAATAGCCGTGGCCGCTTGCATAATGTGCGCAACGCCATCGGCGGTAGCGTGAGCGTAGCTAAATGTCTGGGATGCTATAGGGCGACTATTGCCTATCACCAAATTACTAAACGGGCAGGCAATATAGCTTTGCTTGGGTTCTATTAGTGTCACCGCTAAGGTCGGTGACAATTTCTTTAAGGTACGCGCGCAACTCATACCGGCAAAACCGCCGCCAATTACCAGCACACGTGCCGAGGGTCCGTTGGTTGTGGCGCAGCTGGAACTTAAGCCCGCTGCCATCGTTACCAAAAGTCCCTTAACTATGTCGCGACGATTTAAATGAGTCATTGGGTTGCCAGTACCTTTGCCATTGCTGCGATTTCCGCTTTTGAATAACCGCGAGCTAATCTGTTCATCAGCGTTCCCACGCGATCGCCAGAGCGAAATGCCAACAAGGCTTGTTCAATTTCATCGGACGAAAGCGTTTTGAGTGAAACAGGTGCTTCGGTCCCCGGATCAACTGAGCGATCGCTATGGCAGCTACTGCAAGCGCTTACCATGGCGCTCGCTCGATCCAGCGCGTCGTTTGCGTAAACGACTTCGGCTAGAGAGATCGTACAAGCCAGAACGACCACACTCGACAGTAATCGTTGCTTTGCATGCCTGTAACTTATAGCTCTCATTGAACTAAGCAAGGTTTTGATCTTTTATCGGTAAGTGACGAATTCGTTTGCCGGTAGCAGCAAATATCGCATTCAATACCGCGGGTGCGGCAACGGCAATCGTCGGTTCTCCCACACCTCCCCAGAAACCACCCGATGGCATTACAGATGTTTCAACATGAGGCATTTTTGCCATTTTAAGCGAGGGATATTCATGGAAGTTTTGCTGTTCAATCTGGCCGTCTTTGACAGTACATTCACCATAGAGCAAAGCCGACAAACCATACACAAAGGAGCCCGACACCTGAGCTTCAATCTGTTGTGGATTTACCGCGTAGCCCGGATCGGTTGCTGCAAAAATACGATGAATGGTCAATTCGCCTTCGTTAACCGAGACTTCAGCACACGCTGCTACGTAACTGCCAAAGGCTTTACACACGGCTAAACCGAGATGCCTACCTTCCTTAGCAGGTTTCCCCCAGCCTGCCATCGATGCGGCCTTATTTAACACGGCCAGCGCTAGCGGGTGATTTGTCATGGCCTTTTGCCGGAATGCCAATGCATCTTGACCTGACTCATGGGCCACTTCGTCCATGAAACATTCCATATAAATTGCATTCTGATTAACGTTCACTCCACGCCAGAACCCGGGAGTTATGTGGGTATTACGCATGGCATGATCAACCAACAAATCGGGTACAGTGTAGGAAATAGCGTGATCTCCCTCGGGAGCCATGGCTTGAAAGACAACGGGATCCATACCATCGTTGTTTTCTAGTGCTTGTGGCATTAGTGTTGCTAGAATTGACTGGCCGGATATTCGCACATGTAACGCGCCCAGATTACCGTCGTTATCAAAACCGGCAGTCATTCTGGCTTTGGTGACTGGATGAAACTGCCCTTGCATCATGTCCTCCTCACGAGTCCACAACAATTTCACCGGCGTACCGGGAAGTGTTTTGGCAATCAGCACGGCCTGTATCACAAAGTCAGTAGCGCCGCGACGACCGAAGCCGCCGCCGAGACTTAGCTTATGTACATCACAATTTTCCGCGGGCAGTTCAGATGCACTTATGACTGCGGCCAATGCAGCTTCACCATTTTGCGTAGGGCACCAAACTTCGCAGCGATCTGAAGTCCACAACGCAGTTGCGTTCATTGGTTCCATGGGTGCGTGATTTTGGTAGGGGTAACTATAGTCGGCAGTGTAGGTGCGGTCAGAGCTTTTTAATCCCGCTTTGATATCGCCCGCTTTGTTACCCACAAAAGCTTTGTCGGAGGAAAGCCCCTCTTGTAGAAACGTGTCAATAGAGGCGCTAGACACCTTAACATTTTCGCCCTTATCCCATTTGATTGGCAGAGCATCCAATGCCTTGTTGGCCCGCCACCATGTTGTAGCTACCACCGCTACAGCATTGTCCCCGACTGCAAGTACAGATTTTACACCGGGCATTGAGAGCACTTTTTCCGCATCGAATGAGCCGAGCTTTCCACCATGAACCGGGCACGCCTTAATGGATGCATTGAGCATTCCAGGCAAGTTCATGTCTGCGCCGTACACTTGCTTACCTGTTAGCTTCTCTAAGGTATCGAGGCGTTTTTTCGGCTTACCGACCACTTTCCAGTCTTTAGGGTCCTTTAGAACTACTTCACTAGGCGGTACCTGAGTGGCTGCAAGTACAGCTACTTTGCCAAAGCTGGTGGTCTTTCCCGATGGCTTGTGGGTGATGATGCTGTTGGCTGCGGCACAGTCCGCAGAGGCTACTTGCCATTGTTTGGCTGCTGCCGCAATTAGCATTTCGCGGGCCATAGCACCGCCTTCGCGCACATATTGGTGGCTACCACGAATACCACGACTACCGCCGGTTGCGAAACTCTGCCAAACACGGTCGCGTCTTAGGTTTTCCCCCGGGCTAGGGTATTCCCATTTGACTTTGTCCCAGTCGCATTCCAGTTCTTCTGCCACCAGTTGAGCTAGTCCCGTCAAGGTGCCTTGCCCCATTTCGGAGCGTGCAATTCGAATGGTCACGGTATCGTCGGGGTCGATTACGACCCACGCATTAACCTCGGGTGTTGACGGAGCCTTTTGGTCGCTGTTTCCGAAAGCCTGCTGGCTCGCCATGGGTACGGCAAAACCTATAGATAGTCCAAGGCCTGTCGAAGCGGCACCGACGACAAACTGACGTCGATTAATACGTATTTTTTCCTGTGTCATATCCAACTCTCCCTTATGCCTTGGCTGCAGATTTGTGTTTGATTTCTACGGCAAGATGGATACCTTCCCTGACTCGCTGAAAAGTACCGCAGCGGCAAATGTTCGTAATCCCGTTGTTAATATCATCGTCGCTAGGATTCGGCGTGTTGGAAAGCAGCGCAGCCGAGGCCATTATCATGCCGGGCTGACAATAGCCGCATTGCGGAGTATCTAGCTCAGCCCAGGCTTGCTGTACGGGATGACTCCCATTTTCAGAGAGACCTTCAATCGTTGTGATTTCTTGAGCGGCAGTGACGCTGCCGACAGGGAAAACACAAGATCGTACCGCCTGGCCATCAATGTGCACAGTACAAGCTCCGCACTGTGCGATTCCGCAGGCATATTTGGTACCCGTTAGTCCTATCTGCTCGCGAATAACCCACAATAGAGGTGTGTCTGCTTCAACATCTACCTCGATTATTTTGCCGTTTACGTTTAATTTTGCCATTGCCTGCTCGCTCCTGTCGCTGATTGTCCGTTTCGCAGCTATAAGCTTTCGCCTATACCTTGTCCGCTATCGTATTATTTTACGTGTTTGTAGTTAAGATGTTAAATAGAAGTGTAAAAATAGTCGCTCTTTTTTTATCCACTTTAGCTTAAATATTCTGTCAAAGACATGCTATTCGTGAGTATATTAAAGTGAAGGGGAAGGTAGTTTCGTGAGTTCTGTGACTGTTAGTTCGATTTTGTGCGGGGAAAATCACCTGATCGAAATCAGTTTAAAAAAAGCTCGTTTTATTCCTTACTAACGATGCCTGTTGTCGAATTTTTGGTGGTTTCGACTTCGTGTTTTTTTGCAATATTACGGTGTACTGGTCTGGTAGGAGTGGTGGCAGATTAGCCTTTCTCTAAAGGCTAAAGGCGCTACACTCCCTCAAGAAATGCTTGGAGTGAGTCCCGCCTAACGCCCTGCGCTGTCAATCAAGTTATTGTGAAGGTAATGTGCGAATTTTGTCCATTGTGGAAGAGGCCCTGATTTTATCCTCTTGTATTTTCCTAACGGTGCGGCATATTTTCGTTGGTCTATGGCTTCCGGTTTTCTTTTCTTTTCGACATACCACTCTATCTAGATTTTCTTCAGGTGCAACAGTCTGCTGAGCCACTACTTCACTATTTAGGGAGTCTTTGGTTTTTGCAACGGGCTCAACTGCGCAGCTTACAATCAGTAGAGGTATCAGAAAAAAAATCGATCGTGTCATAGTCATATCCAATGTGTATTAATAAAGTGGCCAGATCCTTAGTTACCCTATAAGACGTAGAAACAGGTATTGACCTCAAATTTTTCAGGAAACTATTTCTTGAAGCTTATTCTTCTGAAGAATCAGCTCATAAGCATATAACAAGAATGTGACCTATTTTTCGCCAATAAGAATCAGTTGCTTTTGGCGACCATCCAAATACCACACCCCCGTTGAATCAAAAAATGCATCCTCTTCTAACATAATACGAATTTCCTTATTCCACGAGTCGAGAAAAACAGCGGTATTTAATTCTATCGAATACGCAGTGTTCTCATGCAGCGGATAATCTCCTGAACCAGGCACACCCTCTTGGGAATCCCACATGCCCAAAGTTGTCCCTGCTGCATGACCGTGATATCCCAATGGATGAGTGTAAATCGTAGGTTTCAGACCTCTGTCTCTGGCTTGCTTCAGAGACATACTCAGTACTTCGTTGCCCGTTTTTCCTCTCTTAAAGTTGCCGGTAAAAATATCCTGAAGAAAATTTCCCTGTGTAAGGGCTTTTTGTAAATCCTCGGGCGCACTTTGTTCTCCATCCTTGAGAATATAGGCGTGTTGTTGCGTATCGGTATTAAGCCTTAGATAGCTCAGTCCAAAATCAACATGTAATAAATCACCTTTCAGAATAACGTTCTTGCCCGAAGTATTGGTGAATGAGTTTTCGTGATCAAACTTAGAATCATCTTCTCTCTGGATTGAAACCGATGGGTGAAACCATGTTGTTAGATTGAGATCTCTAACTTTTTCCCGAAACCACCAAACCAGATCATCACTTGTTGTTGTGCCGGGTATGACAACTTGAGCGCTAAAACCTTCGGCAATTATTTGATGAGCCATCGCGGTCATAGATTTAAAGTAGCTCATTTCTTGCGGTATTCGCTGTTCGAGCCACGCGACGGCCAATTTCTCTGCGGAGACTATACGACGTTGATATTTTGTCGGTAGAGCTTCAAGCAATTTTTCTTTGTCGCTCGCGACTAATCCGTCTGCATGGGCCCAGTGTTCCGATTGATTAACACCTATAGTTTGGGGGTCGTATCGTTCAATGAGTTCTAGTAAGGCCTTCCACTGGTTGGGTTGTTGTTTTTTATCCCACGCTTTTTGAAAAAATTTGCCCACTTTATAAGGCGCTACCGCAAACGCTTCTATCTGCGATTCCTTGGTTCTGACAAAAATCAAAATGGTCGTGCGACGAGCCGATATCCATGTTGCCGGTAAAAATGTCTTGAGTGTAGGGTCTTCATTGTATTCGCGACTGATCATTAACCACATGTCAATGTTGGTATCTTTCATGAGTCTTGGCAGAAGAATATCGATACGCTTTTCAGTGATATCGTCGATGACTTGCGCTCTTTCCCGCATCGACAAAATGTTGGCATATAGGTCAGAAGCCTGAGCTAGAGGGGCACTAATCGAGAGAAAAATCAAAAGGCCAAGGAGCTTTTTTGAAAGGGATTGAGCCATGTTGAAATCCATTGTTTGGTAGCTTTCAGGGACAAATACAAATAATCGATGGAGCGAGGTAAACGGAATCACCTATTATCCTTCGCACTTTACCGATAATCGTTAGTGATGTGCAAGGTGTCATTCACATTTAACGTTGTGTCTGTCTTCCCACACATTACGGGTTTTTTGTCGCCGATATTTCTCGTTCTCTCTCAGGCTTTGACGGTTGGTTCGTATCGATACGATTTGGCAAGTTCCTCAAATTCTATTAGGATTGCCGCCTGGCGTTTAGTTGGCGTATGTCTCAGCGATGAGTATTCTGTTTCAAAGGACCTTCATCGAAACCACTCATTAAAAATTTCAGAGCGTTTCTATCCATGTTCAAGGTTCTATCCATGTTCAATTTTCTTTCCTTGTTTAATTTTTTTGTAGTGTTGTGTGTGTTGTGTGTGCTGTCGTTTTCGGGCTGTTCGATACTAGCCTATACGCCCGTGGTAGCGATGGCTGTTGTAGGGATGGATCGGACCAGTTTGGATGAGGAAGAGCAATATAAAAAATGGATAAATTACGAGCATTTACTAGAAGATACAGCGGTAAAATCATGGCAGTTGCACAAATTCAACCCGGGTCGCTATTACTTGGTTTTTGCAGGTGCTAATGGTGGTGCGCGCGCTACTTTTATTTGTTCTCTTGGCGGAAAACCAATAAAAATAAAACATCTATTTAGAGACGAAATCAGCGGAGGTGTTTTCTTTGATGGAGAAACGAGTTGCGATGGAAACGATCTGGTCGAGATACCAAAAGTTCATCTTCCAGAAAGTTTGCAAAAACGGATTAACAGCCTAGAGTTAAAGAGTTTTTGACGGCGCTTAAAATATTCATGTTGAACAGCACCGCTAAATGTCATGCAGTGCCCCTTTTTTTACTGGCCGCGTTCACGCAATTCCGTATAATCAGCTACCATTAATATCACCAAATTTGTTATTGCTTTCGCGCTCAACTGTATTCAATAATGGCTGTGAAAACAGTATCCAGATCATTGGAGAAAATGTTATCTCGCGGTATTTTTTGGCGACTCAATTTGGAAAATGGTTTCAATGGGAGCAAAAGAAAATGAGAAAGAATATTCAGGTTTTTCGTGTGTTGAGTTTGATTATTTTTTTGTCCGCCCTTTTGTTGTCATGCGTGAGCATAAAACAGGACAATTCGACAGACAGCAGCACCTTCCTGAAAAGATGGACTGATTTCAAAACGAGCTTGATCAGGCAAGAAAAATCTTTTCAGCCATTTCGGGAGTTTGATGAAAAACAAGGCGATTTTGTCGCAGTAACTTATCTCTCGGACACGTTTGTTTTAAAGGGATTGTTAAATACAAAAAATGTAGATCACAAACAAAAGAAACCTGTGATTGTCTATCTTCATGGTGGTTTTGCTCTGAACTATAATGAAATGAAAAAAACGAGTGCCTTTACCGAAAAGGGATTCATTGTATTTGCGCCGTCTTATAGAGGTGAGAATGGTAACCCCGGCTTTACCGAGTTTTTTTTGGGAGAAGTTAGAGATGCGAAAGCCGCAATTGACTGGATTGCAAAACAAGATTACGCGGACGAAAATAACATTTATGTTTTCGGGTGGAGCGTCGGTGGCGGCATTTCACTAAATCTGTCTTTGCACGATGATACGCCGATACAACTTGGCGCAAGTAGTGCAGGTATCTATGACTATGGCCTGATGAAATCCTGGGCTACCGATGACGATATGATACTGTTCCCCTACGATTATACAAATGCAGAGGAAAATTATTTTCGATTACCGCTCTATATTTTGCCGCAAATGGTTAGACCTCATCATACTTACATCGGCAGCGACGACGGCTTTGGCTTTGTTAAGAAACTAATGGATAACTTATATCCAAACAAAGATACCTTACTGACATTGACAGAGCTCAAAGGCGGGCATGTATCAACGCGCGATATTGCTATTGATAGATTCATTGTAGATATAGAGCAGCACCAAAAAATATTGACGAACAAATAACCAATAACGGAAAAATTCTAGTCTTATAAGAGTTGAAAGGACGAACGAAAAACGAATATGCGAAAGCATCGTGACTAAACTCTATCGTCCCGAAGATACATGTTTTAGTTAATGGCAAAATGACTACTGTTTTTCAGGATGATGTCGAAACAGTTCGATATTTACAGCGTCTCAAAGACTATTCTTGCTCTTTAGAATAGCGTCTGAGACGACCTTGTGTAATTGTTCGACACTTATGGGTTTGGGGATATAGCCATCCATGCGCTGCGCCAGCAATAACTCTGGTTCATTGTTGTAGGAGTTTGCCGTTACGGCAATGATAGGTAAACGCATTCCCTCAGGGTTTAGATTCCGGATTCTCGTGGTTGTTTCGATCCCATGTAAAATAGGCATTTGAATATCCATCAATATTGCATCGTATTGGTTCGAGCCGGCGGAGAAAAGAGCGATTGCCTTTTCTCCGCTTTCAACGGCATTGACTGTCCAGCCCAAATTTGTAATCATTTTTTTGATAATAAGGCGATTGATTGCGTTATCGTCAGCGACCAATAAATGGTACGTTCTTGTCGCCGGCACAGGGTCATCTGCAGTTTTATTTTTATCGATCTCGATGAGACTGGCCTCTTTTAAAGGCAGGGAAAAAGAAAATGTACTGCCCTTACCTAGCGTCGATTTAACACTCAATGTTCCATCCATTAACAATAATAATTCGCGACAAATAGCCAAGCCAAGCCAAGCCAAGCCAAGCCAAGCCCGGTGCGTGTTCGCGATTGAGC
>JBLHNZ010000100.1:0-10524 GCA_047623245.1 Oceanicoccus sp.
TCGAGGCAATTGTAAACGAAACCCGACCCTCAACGCCCCCCGAAGACACGAAGACGAGAAGAAAATTTGGCCATTTCTTACCAGTATGGTTTACAATGAAGCCTCACCGGATGAGTTCAACCTCCGCTCCCTTAATTTCTTATAAGTATCAAATAGATAAATGAGTGTATCGATAAAAAACCCCGACCAGATTGAGAAAATGCGCATTGCAGGCAAGCTTGCTGCTGACGTTCTTGTTATGATCGAGCCTTTCGTCAAGCCAGGCATTAGTACCGGCGAACTGGACCGTATCTGTCACAACTTCATGGTCGACGAACAGAAATCCATTCCGGCACCATTGAACTATCATGGTTTTCCAAAATCAATTTGCACCTCCATCAATGAAGTAGTTTGTCACGGCATACCCACCGATAAAAGGTTACTTAAAGAAGGCGATATCGTTAACATTGATATCACGGTGATAAAGGACGGCTTCCACGGCGATACCAGCAAGACATTTCATGTAGGAAAACCAATACAGCACGCTGAACGCCTAGTTAGAGTCACGCAAGAGTGCCTATATAAAGCCATTGATATTGTTAAACCGGGAACGACCTTGGGCGATATCGGTTTTGTCATTCAACAGCATGCCGAGAAAAATTATTATTCGATTGTACGAGAGTACTGTGGTCATGGAATTGGGGAAGTTTTTCACGAAGAGCCCCAAGTCGTGCATTACGGCAAGAAAGGCACGGGAATGATACTTAGAGAAGGCATGACTTTTACTATCGAGCCAATGCTTAACGCGGGCAAACGTCATGTTAAACTTGACAAAAAGGACGAATGGACAGTAACCACCAAAGACAAACGCCTCTCAGCCCAATGGGAACATACATTATTGGTAACAAATGATGGAGTAGACGTTTTGACGGCACGCCCTGAAGAGAAGTTCACACACGGCGGCGCGTAATCTAATAACATCCGCCTGCAAATTATTACGATTTCTCACGGAACAAAAGTGCTACTGAGCTGTTACACCGATCTAACAACGCCACCCCGCAACATCTAACGAAAAACCAAATATGAGTATAAACAATTTTTCTATTCCACTAGAAGTCTTTGACCCTGACCAGCTCAGCACTGCTCTAAAAGAGTCAAAATCCCCCGTTGTACCTCTAAAAGAACAAATTAAAAAAACGACCGAATTCCTCCACACAAAATTCCATCAAAACACCTATATTCGACATTTGATTTGGGCTCGCGCAACATTCATCGACCAGCTTTTGCATGTTATATGGGACACCTACGACTGGGGGCAAGAAACAAATATATGCCTAGTAGCCGTGGGCGGCTACGGCCGAGGAGAGCTTCACCCACACTCTGATATCGATTTGTTGGTTTTGCTAAAAGACGAGGAGTCTCTCGAAAAACACCAAAAAAACATCTCTGACTTTATCACTACCCTGTGGGACACCAAACTCGATATTGGCCACAGCGTCAGAACCGTGTCTCAAACGCTCACCGAGGCCGAGCGCGAAATCACTATCGTGACCAACCTGATGGAATCGAGAGTTCTCATTGGCAACAAAGAATTACACGAAGCCCTTATAAGCGATATCGACACGAGTAAAATATGGTCGAGTCAAAGATTTTTTCGGGCAAAATGGGACGAACAAATTGACCGCCACCAGAAACACGGAAATAGCGAATACAAATTAGAAGCCAACATTAAGAATTCTCCAGGCGGACTCCGCGACATTCAAATGATTGGATGGATTACAAAGCGACACTTTGACGCCGACCACATAGAAGAACTCGTCGGAAAAGGGTTTATCAAAGAAGAAGAACTAGACATACTCAATCGTGGGCTGGATTTTCTGTGGCGCGTACGCTATGCACTCCATATGATAAGTGGTCGTGAAGAAGATAGGCTCCTATTTGATCATCAGCGCACCTTGGCAGAAATGTTTGGTTACGAAGATGACGATGCAAAGATGGCCGTTGAGCAATTTATGCAGTATTACTATCGATGGGCGCTGTCTCTTGGCGAGCTCAATGATGTACTCATGCAACATTTCGACGAAACCATACTTCGTGCCTGTGAAGCTGAAACCATTTACGAAATTAATTCCCGATTCAGAATCCGTAACGGACACATTGAAGTCACAAACGATAAAGTTTTTGAAAATACTCCGTACGCTTTGCTAGAAGTATTTGTACTAAGTGCGCACAACAAAAGCATCGATGGCGTTCGAGCATCCACCATTCGTCTGATAAGAGGCAACAGAGACCTTATTGACGAAGACTTTCGAAACGACCCCCGTAATCAGCGCTTGTTCATGGAACTTTTGACATCGAAGAACCAAATTGCGTTGAACCTAAGGCGTATGCTGCGCTTCGGAGTCTTAGGGAAATACCTACCAGAGTTTGGTAAAATTATCGGCCAAATGCAGCATGACCTCTTCCATATATACTCGGTCGATGCGCATACAATGGAGCTCATCAAAAACTTGCGGCGCTTTCATTATGCCGATTTCCAGAAAAAATTTCCGGTCGCATCGCGAGTCGTCAGACGTTTGCCAAAAGTGGAACTACTTTACATCGCAGGCCTGTACCACGACATCGCAAAAGGCCGCGGAGGCAATCACTCAAAACTTGGAGTGGTTGATGCACGACTATTTTGCGAACTGCACGACATCAGTAAACGCGATACAAATTTGGTCTGTTGGTTAGTAGAAAACCATTTACTGATGTCTGCCGTAGCACAACGTAGCGACATATCAGATCCTGAAATCATCGGCGATTTCGCTGTCGTTGTTGGGGACCAAGACCACTTGGATTACCTGTACGCATTAACTGTTGCTGACATTAACGCGACTAACCCGACACTATGGAACAACTGGCGCGCGTCTTTGCTGCGGCAACTCTATTCAGAAACAAAAAGGGCTCTTCGTCGTGGTATTGAAAACCCGATCGACAAAGCTGACTGGATTGCAGAGAACCAAGCCAATGCCATAGAGAAACTTCAAGACCTGGGGTTTACAGAAGATGAAATTCACAAAATCTGGACAAACACGGCCGAAGACTATTTTCTCCGGGAGAAAGTGGATGACATTGTCTGGCACACCGAAGCAATCACTCATCATACCGACCCCGATAACCCCCTAATATTGGTGAGAGAAACGAGCAATATTGATGTCGAAGGCGCGACCCAAATTTTCATCCATGCAAGACATCAAGAAAATATGTTCGCGGTGATGGCTTCGGGATTAGAGCAGCTTGACCTCAACATTCAAGACGCGCGTATTTACAATTCAGGCACCGGACTGACGCTCGATACCTTTTTCGTTCTGGACGGTAATGGTGAATCGATTGGTGACGATCCAGAGCGAATAGCTGAAATAAAACAATTACTAGCGGAAATGTTAAAAGAAGCCGCACAGTCATTAGATATCATCTCACGGCGAACGCCGAGACAAATGCGGCTATTTTCAATCCCAACGCGCACCACTTTTTTTACCGACACTTCTCGCGGTTACAGCGTACTAGAGGTCATTACGCCCGACCGCCCAGGGCTTTTAGCGCGTATCGGAAAAATTTTTGTCGATTATGGTATTGAACTTCAAAATGCCAAAATTGCGACATTGGGCGAAAGAGTAGAAGATGTGTTTTTTATTACATCCAAACAGCAACCTATAGAAGACCCAAAGCTTTGCGAGGCCATTCAAACAGCAATATGCAAAGAACTTGATGAACAGGCTGCGTCTTAAGCAACTTAACCTTTATAGAAAATAGTACTATGAATCAAAATCTAGAATCGTTGCAAAGTTACCCTTTTGAGAAGCTAAAAGCACTCAAAAACCAAGTCACGCCGCCGGGGGACCTGAGCCATATTGCACTATCAATTGGAGAGCCAAAACATAAATCTCCAAAATTTGTAGAACAAATCCTGTTAGAGAACATGGACAAACTCTCTAACTATCCAACTACAAAAGGCATACCCGAGTTAAGTATCGCAATTGCTGACTGGCTTTGTCTTCGATTTAACATCCCGACTGCATCGATCGACCCGCTAAAAAACGTCATCCCTGTCAACGGCACTCGAGAAGCAATTTTTTCGTTTACGCAAGCAGCGATTAACAAAGAAAACAGACCTCTTGTTGTCTGCCCAAATCCTTTTTACCAGATCTACGAAGGAGCCGCCTATTTAGCGGGCGCAGAACCGCACTTTTTACCCTGCCAAGAAGAAAACAATTTCATTCCTGATTTTGAAGATGTTAGCAACGATATTTGGCGACGCTGTCAGCTGCTAGTATTGTGCTCGCCCGGAAATCCCACAGGAGCCGTAATAACAAGCCAAACACTGCAATACCTGATTGGACTAGCGGACAAATTTGACTTTATAATTGCGAGCGACGAATGCTATTCCGAGCTTTATTTCGACGAAAACCGTCCTCCGATTGGGCTGCTACAAGCCTGTATAGAAATGGGCCGCGATGATTTTAGTCGATGTGTAGTCTTCCATAGTCTGTCAAAACGATCCAACCTTCCAGGCTTGCGCTCGGGGTTTATTGCAGGTGATGCAAATATACTGAAGCCCTATTTGCTCTATCGGACCTATCATGGATGTGCGATGCCAATTCAACATCAATTGGCCAGTATTGCAGCCTGGAATGATGAAGAGCATGTACTTGAAAATCGAGACCAGTATCGCCTGAAGTTTGAGGCTGTGTTGGCCATTCTCGGCGGGTGTTTGGACGTAGAGAAACCCGATGCGGGTTTCTACCTCTGGGCGAAAACACCCATATCGGACCTGGACTTTACTCGCCAATTATTCGCACAAAAAAATGTCACTGTTCTTCCAGGCCGCTTTATTAGTCGCGAAGCCGATTCGATAAACCCTGGAGCAAACCGTATTCGAATGGCATTGGTTGCACCGCTTCACGAGTGCATCGATGCCGCCCAACGAATCAAGCAATTCGTTGAGCAGTTGTAGAGTAAAGACGATCATCCGATTAAAGAGCCACTGAAGCATGCTAAAAAAAAATCGAGTCAACTACATTCTACAAGAGTTACAGCAACTCTACCCAACCCAGACTATTCCTTTAGATCACAACAGCCCATACACCCTACTCGTTGCAGTTTTGTTGTCCGCACAATGCACAGACAAACGGGTCAATACAGTGACTCCTGCATTGTTCGCTCTAGCTGACAACCCATTCACAATGGCGGAGCAAGAAATCAGTAACATTCGGGAAATTATCCGCCCCTGTGGATTATCGCCGAAAAAATCCAGAGCAATTAAAGAGCTCTCCATAATTTTGATAGAAAAATACCAAGGTGTAGTTCCCGCCAACATGGAATACTTGGAAGAGTTACCAGGAGTCGGACACAAAACCGCTAGCGTTGTCATGTCTCAGGCTTTCGGCTTTCCTACATTCCCTGTAGACACTCATATACACCGACTGGCTCAAAGATGGGGATTAAGTAGCGGCAAGAACGTCGTTCAGACCGAAAAAGATTTAAAACGCTTATTCCCCGAGGATCTATGGAATGCCCTACACTTACAAATAATTTTTTACGGTCGAGAATTTTGTAGTGCTCGAGGCTGCGATGGAACAGTTTGCAACATTTGCAGAACATGCTATCCCAGTCGAAAAAGACCCAAAATAACCAAGAAATCCTAAATCTCTCGCCTTATGCAACAATATCCTGTGCCTTATTAAATAATCGTCCGAGCAGTTTCAATAACTCTGCTACGCTTGAAAGTGAGCGACACAGAAAGACAGACCCTCCGCTGCTATATTTTCTGAGGCTATCAAATACCTTGTCAGACAAGCCTCTTCTTTTTACTCTCTGCTCGAATTGCAAAAATCGACATACTGCGTAAATGTTGCTCATGAAAACATTTACAAAACCTGGCTGGCAAAAAAACTAACCGAGGGCGATATCGAACTCTTCTAACGGCTCTTTTCTTAATCGGCTCTAACCCCATAAGCGAAAATGGCTAAACAGTAGTTATGTGCATTACTGAAAGGCAGGGTGAGCCCAATGCAGAATCACAGCTTTATATCTGTGATTGCAAACGCCAGTATTAAAAAGGTCACCTCTTCTTAATGCACGCTACATGAAGCTCCTCTTCGCAAGCGGCTTGCGAAAAGACATTCAAGAAAATATTTTGCCGCCTTAACTGCTCTTGCCAAAAATCTTAACGACCGACAATACGCCCGTAAAGCCAAAGTAATCTAACAACGATAAACCCCCTTTATGCAACTACGAAATTAACACGGCAGCCATCATAAGCAATAGTTACATAAATAACATAATTAACATAATTACTATTCTTTACATTCCTACCAATTAGAACTACATTTATGATTATCGGCGATTCAATAAATAGAACTTCAAATTAGATAGCCTAGAGAACTCCGAAATTCAACCATAAAAGGAATATTGTCTTTGTCGACTGACTCAAACCTAGGCCCATCCGATGTGGCCAAACTTTTAGGCGTAACGTCAATGACCGTGCGGCGACTGTCCGACAAAGGTGAACTGGAATTTCGCATAACTCCTGGAGGCCACAGACGCTTTGCACGCAAAGATATCCAAAGTTTCTGCGATGAACGGGGATTGAAGATACAAAATATCGAAATCGACACTACCCTCAAGGTTTTGGTCGTAGACGACCAACAAGTATTTGTCGATCTATTACGGGAAATACTTGAGTCGAGCGGATTAGATCTGACGGTTATGACCGCCAACGGTGGATTTGAAGCAGGCTTAACAGTTAAATCATTTCGTCCCGACGTTATTTTTTCAGATTTACTGATGCCGGACCTAGATGGAATTGAAATGTGTAAACTCTTAAAAGGTGACGAGGAAACGTCTGGAATTCGAATCATTGGAATAACGGGCACAACAAACCCATCAGACATTCAACGGTTTTTAGAAGCGGGGGCAGAAGCCTGTTTGTCTAAGCCGGTTAAAATAGATGAACTGATTCAGTCTCTGACTCGAGAACAGTCATTAGCCAGAACGACGAAATGAACACTCGCACTACTCTACGTAAAGTATTATTTGTGGAAGCCGACGAATAGTTTTCGACCGTGCCTAAAAACACTTTACTCAGGAAAGAAAAATGACAGATAAGACTAGCTTTTTATGTGGGGAGTTACTCGATGTGACGGTCGTTAATTCACTTCATTCTCGCCTGCAAAAGTCCTTAATCAAATCGTTGACCATCGAATTAAAAGTCGACACAGTGCAAAAAACAGACACGGCAGGCCTGCAGCTATTTATCGCTTTAAAAAATGAAATTTCCAAAACCGGTGGCCGATTGATTTGGAAAAATCCGAGTCAAATTCTCGTCGATTCCGCCATATTGCTCGGTCTGGATAAAGAACTGGGGCTGTCATAAAATATTTGACTATTTTATTCCCTAAGAGGTAATTTCATGGCAAACATTCTTATCGTCGACGACTCCGCATCGATGCGAAATATGGTAACCGCGACGTTACAGTCGGCAGGACACCAAGTACAGAGTGCCGGTGATGGTCAGGCAGCGCTAAATATAGCCAAAACGGCGATTTTTGAGGCAGTTGTGACAGACCTCAACATGCCTATCATGGACGGAATTGAGCTTGTGAGAAACTTGCGAACATTACCTAATTACAAATATACCCCCATCTTGTTGTTGACCACCGAATCTTCCGCCGACAAAAAAACGCAAGGCAAACAAGCAGGTGCAACGGGTTGGCTCGTCAAGCCGTTCAACCCGGAAAAGCTGTTAGCGACTGTTGCAAAAGTTCTTGGTTAAACAAGCCACTTTTTAGGGAGCCATTTTATGGCAATAGATCTAGAGCAATTTCATGAGGTCTTTTTTGAAGAAAGTCTAGAAGGCCTAGATGCTATGGAACAGGGGTTGCTAGCGATTAGCGCTGCCGAAGAACCTGACAATGAAGACATCAACACGGTTTTTCGCGCGGCTCATTCAATTAAAGGTGGCAGCAGCACTTTTGGTTTTACCAGTATCGCCGAATTCACACATGTCCTGGAAACTCTATTGGACGAGGCCCGAGACGGGAAACGTATCCTCGGAACAGAAGCCATCGATCTACTTTTAAAATCCAGTGATTGTTTAAGAGCAATGGTGATGGCCCTTCAAGCAGGGGAGCAAGTCGATGACACTGAATCGGCGCCTCTAGTCCAAGCTTTCGAAGCGATGCTTACCGAAGGCCAGAGTGTGATTACTACTGCAAACGATCGGTCGGCAGCTGCCTCTTCTCCGACGAGCGGTTCTGAAAACCATTCAGACATTCTCGAAGCCAGTGTTGATATGTTATTAAGCGATAATGGGGGCTTAGGCGGACAGGAAGATGATGAAAGCAGCACCGCAGAAGGCAAGCCAACTCAGTGGCGTATTCGTTTCACCCCAGAGCCTCAAATCTTATTGACAGGCAACGAACCTCTACGCATATTTCGCGAATTGGCAGCTTTGGGAAATTTACGAACTGAAGCTCACACCTCTAATGTACCGCCATTTGACCAATTGTCTACCGATGAATGCTTTATCAGTTGGACTCTGTGGCTGACAGCAGAGACAGAACGCGATGATATTCTCGAGATATTCGACTGGGTTATTGACGAATGTGAACTCGAAATAGAATTGGTAAAATCAACCGTCAGTGACAAACCCAAAACAAGCTCGACTGAAATCGACATCAGTCCTGAAACCACGATTGTAGAGTTACCCGCGGAAACACTAGCGCCCCCCGCCGTCGAAATAACAACCCCATCGACCTCTCCAGCTAAGCCTTCGAGCGTCGAGAAGAAAAACGCCGAAAGTCCGGCAGCTGGTGTTGCCAGTAGTAATTCGATCAGAGTAGGTGTCGATAAGGTTGACAGTTTAATCAACCTCATCGGTGAACTTGTTATCACACAGTCTATGTTGTCAGAATTAGGCAGTAATTTTGATATAACAAAGCTCGAAAAACTTTCGACCGGTCTAGAACAACTACAACAAAATACGCGAGAACTCCAAGAAAGCGTTATGCGTATTCGTATGCTGCCGATTAGTTTTACGTTTAACCGTTTTCCTAGAATGATCCGGGATTTATCTGCTCAAACTGGTAAGAAAGTCGCACTGATACTCAACGGAGAACAAACCGAATTAGACAAAACCGTAATGGAACAAATCAGTGACCCTATGATTCACTTGGTAAGAAACGCTATCGACCATGGACTGGAAACTCCCGAAAAACGCGTGGCCATGGGTAAAGGAGAAGAAGGCACTATCCAGCTAAATGCTTTTCACAAAGGCGGGAATATTGTCATAGAAATCACTGATGACGGCAATGGTCTGGATGCAGAGATACTGTACAAAAAAGCCATTGAGAAAGGCATCATCGAAGAAGGCCAGGAACTGAGCCAGCAAGAAATTTTTGCCCTTATTTTTGCACCGGGGTTCTCTACCGCAGCGGTAGTCAGTGATATTTCGGGACGCGGTGTTGGCATGGATGTTGTGCGACGGAACATCGCTGCACTCGGTGGACGGATAGAAATTGAATCAAAGCTGGGAGAAGGTTCTACTTTCCGCATTCATTTACCACTAACACTGGCCATTCTCGACGGACAGCTAGTACGCGTAGGTACGGAAGTTTATATCGTGCCTTTAGTAGCCATCGTCGAATCGCTACAAATAAAAAAAGAACTCGTCAATCGGGTATCGGGCAATATGGTTTTATACCGCTTACGCGACGACAACGTACCCATCATTCCCATTTATCAGGAATTTGGTATTGACGCGGACCATACTATTTTGGAAGACGGTCTATTAGTCGTGGTTGAAGCTGAGGGACAAAAAATTGGTTTGCTCGTTGACGATCTACTAGCTCAGCAACAAGTCGTTATAAAAAGCCTAAAGAGTAACTATAAAGATATTCAAGGCGTTTCTGGAGCGACGATACTCGGTGATGGTTCTGTCTCAATGATTTTAGACGTTCCCGGCTTGATACGCAGCGCATCCGACCGTACAAGAAAAGAACAGAAATTTCGAAAAAAACATCAAGCTGCTTGAGGTAATTGACAATAGTGGATATTCAAGAGCTCGCAAGAACGGTTCCCGTTGAAGGGGAAATTTCCCTCGAAGGAATCGACTTCATCAGCAATGGCGAAGAGTACTTAACGTTCACGTTAGGGCAGGAACATTACGGTGTAGACATTTTAAGTGTCAATGAAATTCGAGGGTGGGAACAACCCACGCTAATCCCGAACTCACCCGAATATATTAAAGGCGTCATTAACATTCGCGGCAGCATAATCCCTATTATCGACTTACGGCTTCGTTTTAATGTAGGAGAAGTTGACTATAACCCAACAACGGTAGTCATTGTCCTCTACATCGATACCCCGGAACTGAAATGCATGATGGGATTTGTCGTTGATGCGGTTTCCGACGTTTTAAATTCTAAAGCGGGCGACATTAAAAAGGCGCCGGCTTTTGGCGGCAACATTCCATCTGAAATGGTCGAAGGTATTGTCAATGTT
>JBLHNZ010000101.1:0-10521 GCA_047623245.1 Oceanicoccus sp.
ATTTTTTTCTGTGTGGAAAATATTCAAGCGGCTGACGTTAGGTGGAATGATTTCGGTATTTTTGGAGTCGGGCAGATCCTTAACAATGGAGATGCGCGCTACGACGCAAACCCCATTCTTCGCGATAGTGATCTTGATGAAAATTTAACGTTTAATGTTCTGTCGGTAGTCGGGCTACAGGCCGACGTTAAAATTGCCGATGGCTGAAGTGCAACTGTGCAGTTTAAAGCGATGGGAGCTGAAAACTGGGACACTAATGTGGCGTGGGCGTACGTGACCTAAGACATAACGTCAAACTTGAAGGTACAAGCAGGCCGGAAACTTTTGCCGTTCTACAATTATACCGACTCGATCGATGTCGGTTATACCTACCATTGTATTCGAACCCCCGGCGATGTTTACCGAGTGCCTTTGACGGTGTAAACCTTACGTCCCCAATTTTTTTTGGCGACTGGGAAATCGCAACCAATGGCTTGTTTGGTCGAGTCGAGGATGACGAAAACCTGTATACAGATCTTTCGACGAGCTATCGCGTTTGGGGCGGTAATATTGAAGCTACCTATGACGATTGGATAAAACTGCGAGTAGCGGTAATTCAATATGAAGATTTTCTCTTCGACGGTGAGCTCGGTGGAGAAGGAAGCGGTATACGACTTGCGGCCTTTGACCCGATTTACTACGGCACCTCATTGTCATTGACCCCCGGTAATTGGCTGCTAGTGGCTGAGTATACCTGGTACAAACTGAATATTGACAACCTGATTACCGGTGTTCCGGGTACAAAAGTATTGAATGATCTCGATGAGGCTTGGTACGTTTCAGCGGCTTACACAAGCGGTAAGTGGACGCCGCATCTAACCTATTCTCATAGTGAATTCAGCGATGATGACTATAATGTTGGTTTCGCAGCGAGAGACGATAGTACGATTATTGCAGGTGTTCGCTATGATTTTCACCCGTCTGCAAGTCTCAAATTGGAATATCATTTAACTGATGACGAGAGCAAACTTAACGGTATTGACGCTCCGACCGATGGACACGACCATGTTGATGTTATTGAATTTGCCATGGATTTAATTTTCTAAGTAGAGGCAGGCCGCAATGACTATGCTAAAAGTACTGTTAAGCAGTGTCTTACTCTTGTTTGTATTAGGAATGAGTAGCAACAATAGCTTCGCTGAAATAGTGATTATCGTTCACCCGAGTAATAGTGCAGCTGATGATGCAAAAACCTTAAAACGTATCTTCCTCGGGAAAGTCAAAGATTTCGAAGGCGGCGAACCGGCTTCTCCGGTAGACTTTGCTAAGGGCAGCGCCACTCGTAGTACGTTTAATAGTGATTTTTTGGGCAAGTCGGATGCGCAAATGAAGTCATATTGGGGGCGTTTGGTATTTACCGGAAAGGCTACCGCTCCGGACCAGTCGAGCTCTGACGAAGATATGATCGCAAAAGTTTCCAGTAATCCTCAGCTAATCGGATACGTCGATGCCGCAAAGGTGACGGATGCCGTAAAAGTGGTCCATCGTTTCTAACGAGTTTGCTGGAATTGTTGTTGACGTTGATGGGGACTGCAGAAAAGCTAATTAACTATTTAATACTTTAAATAATAAATCGAAAAAGGGGCAGAATGTAGGTTCTGCACCTTTTTTAATTTTTTCTTAGTTGTGTGGTTTCACTTTTATCTATGCGCTATCAGCGTGATCTGTAATCATATCGGCAATGGGTTGCCAGAGTACTTTAGGCATCGTGTGCCCCCATCCTTCAATCAGCTCGAGCTTTGCATTGGGAATACACTTAGCGGTATCTTCGCCACCCGATACGGGGACCAGCGGGTCTTCCGTGCCGTGAATGACAAGCGTTGGAGTGCTTACTTTGCCCAGATCGACAACGCGATCACCCGATGCGACAATAGCGGCCATTTGACGTGCGATGCCAGCGGGATCAATGTTGCGTGCCATCGATTCACGAGTACGCGTGTAGACGTCTTCTTCAATTGGCGGGTATTTTGATCCGGAAATAGTTTGTTGAGATTTGTAGGCATGCGCCAAAAGAGTCGTTTCATCATTTCCCTCTGGCCTACTCATTAAAACTTCCATAGCCTCTGGTGTTGCTTGTGGAAGACCTTGGCGCCCTGTTGTCGACATGATTGACGTCATTGAAAGCAGTCGGTGGCTATGGTTGATCGCGAGATCTTGTACAATCATACCGCCCATAGACGCGCCAACAACATGAGCTTTTTCAATGTTCAGTGCGTCGAGAAGCCCAGCCGCGTCATGGCCCATGTCATTCAGAAAATAACAGCTTTCGGGCTTCTTTCCCGACATTAATGCTGCACCAATGGCCATCATATCGGGCATGCCTGCATCGTGAAAATGAGTGGAAAGACCCGTGTCGCGATTGTCGAAACGAATGACATGAAAACCTTTTTTTGCGATCATTTCGCAAAAAGTTTGTGGCCAACCAACCATTTGCATACCCAAACCCATGACTAACAACAACGTTGGTTTAGATTTGTCGCCAAATTCTTCATATTCTATTTCAATGCCGTTGGCTTTTGCCTGCGCCATAATTTGCGTCCTTTTTTATTTGTTTAAGGGTTTTGAGGTGGGAATATACCAATATAATATGGGTTTTGCACAGCTCGAATTGACGTGGTTTCCAAACTCGGGTTCGGTGTTACGTAAAAAGCGAATCAGCGTACTGATCATAATAGTGCTGACATCGGGTGTATCGCGGCAAAGAATACTAATGACTGGCACAACTGGAGGCAGACACAGCTAATCAATTCTGGGCAATGGCACAATCACGAAAGTCGGCGCGATTTTAAGACAGTGAATGCAACTGCAATAGACGCGCACTTCCTCGATTCGGCCATGACTTAGTTGGCTACTCTTTACTTTCCATTTTCGCTTTTAAATCCGCAAACGGGTTATAGGTTGCCGGCTTTTGTTCCGTTTCCTTGGTACTTCCGTAGCGTACTAAGTTCTCAAATTTCGAATGTTCTTCGTCGTGACAATATATGCACAGCAACTCCCAATTACTTCCATCCGACGGGTTATTGTCGTGGTTGTGGTCGACGTGGTGTACGGTTAATTCAGAAAGGTTGGGGCGGGCAAATTCTCGAGTACACCGTCCGCATATCCAAGGATACAGTTTCAACGCTTGTTCGCGATAACCTTTCGCACGTTTTGCGTTGTATTCTCGTTGCGCAGCCAGGACTTGGTCAAATTTGCTCGGTGATGATTTTTCGGTGGACATGGTTTAGTGACCTGTTGGATTTAATGTTTTGGTTCTTTATACATCTAAGAATTAACCCACTTGTTGCTAATCATATATCAGGCTTCAGAGTTACGCACTTACGTAAGGTGATTTCTGTTTTTTTTGTCTCGGAATAATGTCATCAATGGAAGCCCACTTCTCCAATATAGAAATTTACGGTGCCTAAGAATAGCGTTCTGGGGCGTTTACTTGTGAATATAAAATATATCCATACAAGTTAACCCCTTTTTGGTCGTATCCACGATTAAAGGATAGAAGCCAACAAAGGAGCTTAGTATGAAATTCAATCGTGTAGCCTTGATACCCATAGCATTGGTGATGATCGCTTGTGCAGATCAGCTAATTAACGACAAAAGCAGTGACGTAAAGTCTCAGCCAGAAGTCAAACAAGCGAGCCCGCTTTCGACTGCAACGGCAAAGAGTCAATTTCAACGTGAGTATGATGCCCAGTTGCCAGGCGGCCAACCGGTTCGGTCGGTAGTTACCCGTCAAATGAAACTGGAGTCTTCCTTTAGACAACACTATCCGATGTCTCAAGACCGTGAAAAATATCAATATCGTGGTGAAAACACAGTCAAACTCGCCAATGAAGAGCCGGTATCAACGTTTAGCATCGATGTAGATACGGCGGCTTACAGTAACATAAGGCGTATGATCAACAGAGAAGGAAGGCTACCTCCCAGAGATGCGGTAAAAGCTGAGGAGATGCTCAATTACTTTAGCTATTCTTACCCATTACCCGAAAAGGGTGAGAACCCTTTTAGCGTTGCTACTGAAATAGCCCCGTCGCCGTGGAATAAAGATCGCTACATTTTACAAATTGGACTTCAGGGTTATGAGATAGATCGAATGAATCTTCCGAACGCGAACCTAGTCTTTTTGATAGACGTTTCCGGCAGCATGCAGTCAGCTGACAAGCTCGGATTAGTAAAAAAATCTTTGCGGTTACTCGTTAAGCAAATGCAGGAAGAAGATTCGATCGCCTTAGTTGTGTACGCCGGAGCTGCAGGAATAGTACTGGAGCCGACATCTGGAAAAGAAAAGGCGAAAATTCTCAATGCCATCGACAATTTGGAAGCCGGCGGCAGCACGAATGGCAGTGCGGGTATACAACTTGCGTATAATGTAGCGCAACAAAAGTTTATTGAAGGCGGAATAAATCGTGTCATCATTGCCAGCGACGGCGATATGAATGTCGGTATTGTCGATCATGAGTCCCTAAAGGGACTGATTGAAGAAAAACGCAAGAGCGGTATCGCGTTAACGACTCTGGGTTACGGCAGCGGAAACTACAACGATGCCCTAATGGAACAGCTTGCGGATATAGGTAATGGTAATGCCGCCTATATCGACAGTTTGCAGGAGGCCAACAAAGTGCTCGTGAAAGAAATGCAATCTACGTTGATGACAATCGCAAAAGACGTAAAAATACAAATCGAGTTTAATCCGGAAAATGTCGCAGAATACCGTCTAATAGGCTATCAAAATCGTCTTCTTAACCGAGAAGATTTCGACAACGACAAGGTCGACGCGGGCGATATCGGGGCCGGGCATTCGGTCACGGCTCTCTATGAGATAAGTTTAGTTGGTGGGAAATCAACGATGATCCCAGATCGACGCTATCAATCTAACACTAATGCGGTTAGCCGAGATTCCGGGGAAATAGCTTTTGTGAAATTGCGTTATAAACGTCCTCAGAGTGAGCGGAGTTTGGAGTTTTCGAAGATAATCTACGTCGACGACATTAAAACGCATCTCGACCGCGCTGGAAAAGAATTTCGCTTTGCCTCTGCGGTCGCTGGATTCGCACAGCTGTTACGCGGCGGTACCTACGTTGGAGATTGGGGATATACCGACTTGCTAGAATTAGCAAAAGCTGCGAAAGGGGACGACCAACATGGCTATCGCGGTGAGTTTATTAGTCTGGTAGAGTTGGCTCAGAATTTAAGTGACCACTGACTAATACTGAAATATGAGCCAAAATTTCCGGAAGTTATTACACGGACTGAGAAATGATGAATCGCTAATGACAGCCTACCGACATGGCGACTCATTAGCGTTCGAATCGTTGTATAACCGTCACAAAAATGGGGTTTTTGCCTATATTTCTCGTCATTGCCCTGCAAATTTTGTCGAGGAGGTTGCACAGGAAACCTGGGTGGCAATTGTAAAGGCCGCAGAAAGTTATACGATAAAGGCCAAGTTTAAAACTTACCTGTATCACATTGCACATAACAAAATAGTTGATCACTGGCGGCGTGTAAGACCCGATGTTGAAGACATAGATACAGAAAGCCTTATAGATTGTAAAGCTGGCTCGATTGACCAAGAGTATGGCTATGCAGAGTTAATGACAGCGATTAAGCGCTTGCCAAATGAACAAAGGGATGCATTTTTACTTCGAGAAGAAGGCTTTAGCCATGAAGATATTGCGGCGATTACGGGTTGTGGCCGGGAAACAGTTAAGAGTCGCTTGCGTTATGCGGCTCAAACTTTACAGAAACAGTTAGGTGGAAGCTCATGAGCAAAAAGCCTTCGAAATATTCTGCGTTGCTCAATGGCAATCAATCGCCTGCATCGCCAGCTGAACTAGACAGTAAAATCCTTCAGTATGCTGAGACTCACAAACCAGAATCTCGTACGCGTGCTCCCTGGACCTCCATTCTAGCCACAATTTCTGTTGTTGGTATTGCGGTTTTAATTACCGTGCAGCCACCGAAAATTAGCGAATTCGACCAGGGGATAAGCCGAGAATTCGACACTATGTCTAGCCGCATCGAAAAAGGCGTCGAAGACGGCATCAAAAAAGAGTTCGAAGAGAGTATCGAAAGTCCCGTGAAAAAGACTGCTATCACGACCGCAGTCACGACGCAAAAAACGAGCAAACGCTTCCTTGATAAACGCTCTGAAGCAGATACTCTGCGTATGAAGGGTGTTGCTGAAGACAAAGCCTTCTCATACCAATCGGCAAGGGCACCGGCAGCGGCGATGGTCGACGCTCCTAAAAAAAGAGAAACATTGCAAACAACATCGCTAATGACGGCGCGAAAGAAAGACGATTTGCAGGATGTTTTGAAAAATCTGAATAAGTTGTTAGTGAATGGTCATCGCGAAAAAGCCTATAGTGAATATCATCAGCTAAGAAAAAGCTGTCTTGATTGCAAGCTTCCAGATACGCTTGAAATGGCGTTGGAACAGATATCTAAATAAGTGATAGAGCTGTGGTTTTGTTGCGGCGTAAGAAAAGTAAAGAGAATACCTCGTATCGAGAGAATACAGGAGTAAGGTGGCTGTATTTAGTCTATGGGCTCCGTAACTAACTATCTGTCTAGGAATCATATGTCCCGCTCAATTTGGTTAAAAATCAAGCTAGTTGCTGGCGTGATACTTTTTATCTCCGCGCTGCACGTTGTGAATATGGTGTTGGGTGGGCGCCTAAATCAGTTTGGCGTGATTCCACGTGATATGGGTAGTTTGTTTCACATAGCTACCGCACCGTTTATTCACGGAAGTCTAGGCCATTTAATTAATAATGTGATTGGTCTAAGCATATTTAGTGCTTTTTGCTTACTGCGTTCAATTCGTGTTTATGTATGGAGTAGCGTGTTTATTATAGTGGTCGGCGGGTTGATGGTCTGGCTATTCGGGCGAAATGCTTCACATATTGGTGCAAGCGGTTGGATTTTTGGCTTGTGGAGTCTGTCGATTGCGAATGCCATTTTCGACCGGAGTTTTCAAAATATCCTAGTCGCGGTCCTTGTCGTTTTTCTATACGGAGGAATGATTTATGGGGTCCTGCCCAGCAGTCAGGGTATCTCATTTGAAGGGCATTTTTTTGGCGCTGTCGCGGGAATTGCGTGCGCGTTCTTACTAAAAGGTTTGGCGAAAAAATGATGCTTCTTTTTCTTTACCGGCGAATTTCTCGATTTCGACTGAGGCGTGCGGTGGTGTGGACGAGCAACTTTAAGAGCTGCGGAACACCATACGGTATTGAAAATATCTTCTTTTAAGTTTTTTTTGGTATACTCGGTACAAAATGCCATATGAGTAATGTCATGTGATTGTCTACTGGTCAATCGATGGTAAATCGACCCTTTGTGGAGTTTTAACCGTGATCCGATCCAAATTGTGTTTGTTTGTTATAACGATGTTATTTGCGTGTCCATCGTTTGCTGCGAAGCCAACATCGATTAAATATGTAGAGGAAATTATAACCAACGGCAATAACATTTATATCCACTACAAAGTGAAATGCTCCGATGGGAAGCGTGTGGATATTAGCGGTTGGAATGACGGTAAGAAGTGGTGCATTGGGCGAGGTAAGCAGAATACGTGCGCAAAGACACGCGTTAAAATTGCGAGAAGAGCGTGTAAATAATTCTCTGGTTTTCTGGTGAGAAAATCAATTTGAAGAAACATCGCTAACGCTAGAAAAAACGAGAGACGGAAAACCTATTTCGAGAGGCATAAAAATTGCGTTTTCGAGGAGTTTGGCATTACATTTGTGGCTGAAAAAATCGGGTCACCTTCATTTTTAATTTCCTATATTGAGTATTCATTATGTTTAACGCACTAATAACTGAAAAAATCGGTGATAAAGAATTTCGCACTGGCTTGGGCCAGCGAGCGATTGAAGACCTGCCAGCGGGCGACCTGCTTATCGAAGTTCAGTACAGTAGTTTGAATTACAAAGACGCTTTATCGGCAAATGGAAGCCCCGGAGTTACCCGTAATTTTCCACATACGCCGGGAATTGACGCGGCAGGTATTGTGAAAGAATCAGCGAGCGAGCATTTTTCGGTTGGCGATACCGTTATAGTTACCGGGTATGATTTGGGCATGGAAACCGATGGTGGCTTGGCTGAGTTTATTAGGGTACCTGCAACATGGGCTCTTGCTCTTCCTTCTGGACTGTCGGCCAGAGACGCTATGGTATTGGGCACTGCAGGGTTAACAGCGGGTTTATGTGTCAACAAACTGTTGCAGGCTGGCGCTGTAGCCGACGAGGGTAAGGTCATCGTCACTGGCGCAACGGGCGGCGTGGGGTCTGTAGCTGTCGCATTGCTAGCAAAATTGGGATTTCAGGTTGTCGCCAGTACTAGCAAGGTATCTCAACATGATTTGCTGAAGTCTCTGGGGGCGACAGAAATTATCGACCGAGAAACACTAGCGGCAGCTGAGCGTAAACCGATGCTGAAGCCTCAATGGCAAAATGCTGTCGATTGTGTCGGCGGAGATACGCTGGTGAATATATTAAAGTCTCTCGGACGCAGTGGCAGCGTGGCATGCTGCGGTTTGGTGGGTTCTGCCGACCTACCGGCAAACGTATTGCCTTTTATTCTCAGAGACGTCAATTTACTGGGTGTCGATTCAGTGGAAATTCCTTTAGCAAAGAAACAACATATTTGGGGGATGTTTTCCGAAGAGTGGAAATTAGATTGCTTGGATCAGCTCGCAACTGAAATTCAGCTAGAGCAGGTTCCAGAATATCTGGACAAGATTATAAAGGGAGAGAACATCGGACGAACGGTTGTGCGAATTAAGTAAGCACAAGTAATACGTGCTATGAGGGACCTATTCGGTCCCTTTTTTTTCGGTTAGTTTGTTTGCAATTGTTTGTGAAAATGTATTGGGTGCAGCGAATAAAAAGGTAATTATTGATGCCAATATTACTAAATTGTGATTTGGGCGAAAGCTACGGCCAATGGACAATGGGAATGGACGAAGCTGTAATGCCGTACATTGATCAGGCCAATATTGCCTGCTGCTTTCACGCCGGCGATCCCGTTGTATTGCGCCAGACATTAGCCCTGGCGAAGCGACATGATGTTTGTGTTGGTGCTCACCCCGCGTATCCCGATCTCGTCGGGTTCGGCAGAAGGTCGATGGCGTGCAGTATCGAAGAAATTGTCGCATTACTTCATTATCAAATAGCGGCAATCGACGGCATGGCGAAGTCGACAGGAATAGAAGTTCAATACGTGAAACCCCACGGCGCTCTTTATAACGACATGATGACAAATGCGTCAGTGCGCGAGGCGGTTATGACTGCTGTTGCTGGATATTACAGGCCAATTGCTCTAATGCTACAGGCAACACCAGACGTTGATCAGCACATAGCTGAGGCAAAGGAGTGCAATATCGACCTGCTGTTTGAGGGATTCGCTGACCGCTGTTATGCTGACGACGGGACATTATTGTCCCGCGACGAGCCAAAAGCGGTGCATTCCGTCGAGAAAATGTTACAACAAGTAGAGCAGTTGTGTAATGAAAGCAGTGTCACCACTATTAGCGGAAATATCCTGCCTTTGAGGATTGATAGTCTCTGTGTCCATGGAGATAATTTGGCGGCGGTCGACGCGATAGCAACAATACGTCAACGTATGATCAAAACGATGAAAAAGTAGCTTTTTGGGTGACGATTGAAAAGTAAGAAAAGTAAGAAAGGTAAGAAAGGTACGACACTTTATAAGGGCACAGCTACCATGAATGAAAAGCTGCTATAAATCAAAAGCCACTATAAATCAAAAGCTACTGTAAATGAAAAGCTACCATGACTGAAAAATCCGGCTGAATGAAAACGACGATGACTGAAAAACTACCCGAATCCACAATATCGGATTTTTCCATTGAAGTGGCCGGCGAAAATGCGTTCATAATGGTTTTTGGTGGCGACGTATCTCCTGAGATATCGACGCGCGTGCAAGCCACCACCCTGTTGATTAGAAAATCCTTAGGCCATGCTCTGATCGATATCATTCCTTCCTATTCCTCATTACTGGTTATTTTTGATATTTGGAAAGTCAATTATGGTGTTGTTTTAGACTGCATGCGACACGCGGCGTCGCAGCCTCTGGAACAGAAAGTAGTGGAGGGGCACTTAGTCACTCTTCCGGTCTATTACAGCGTTGAATCTGGTCCGGACTTAAAAAGTTTATCAGAAAAAGCAAACCTGACAATTGAGGAAGTTATCCGGCTGCATCATCAGCAAGAGTATCGTGTTTATGCGATAGGGTTCGCACCGGGTTTTGCTTATCTTGGAGAAGTTGATAAACGTATTGCTGCGGCACGTCTGCCAACGCCTAGGGACCGTGTCCCAAAGGGGGCTGTCGCCATTGCAGATAGGCAAACCGCTGTGTATCCGTCGATGTCTCCAGGTGGATGGAATTTAATCGGGTTGTGCCCGCAAGATATGTTTAGCCCGCAAAGAGAGACAGTCATGCCCGTTCGGGTCGGAGACC
>JBLHNZ010000102.1:0-10480 GCA_047623245.1 Oceanicoccus sp.
GGTTATCAAACACTCGATATTGGGATCTGTTGCATCGTTTGAGGTGCAATATTTTTTGCTAAAATCCTGGTTGTAATACTGTCTGACATCTTCCTTCATTCGCGGTGTATAGAAGCTTGTGTCTTCGTCAATATAGCTGTTAAACGCCTTTTTAAATTCGACCATAGCATCAATAATCGTACGATTATTGGAAAAGGTTAGCGTTTGGTTTTTTATGGTATCGAAATAACCGGTAGTATTCTCAGAGGTCATATCTCGAACGGAAATTAGGTGGCTTTTGGCCTGCTCTTGAAGTGATTCCTTTCCCAGCTTAATAGCTGTCGTACTGATAATGATGCTGCTAATCAAGACTGGTATTAATGAAAGTCTGATGGCGCCACATATCAGCTTCGTTTTATTTTCATGTGCTAAATGACCTACATAATGAGAAGGAAATCAAGAATTTTCAATCATGAATCCGATTCTAAAGAACGAACTTCTTTGCACCAATGGACTAAATGCGATGTTAAATGAAATCTGGACCATAGGCTTAAGTACTAGCTCACTAACAGCACTTGCCGATATCGAAAAAGAAACACTCAACGAGGAACCTCACTCTTTTTAATAAGAAGAAACAAATAGAAAATGGTGTGAATTCGGGACCCATTCCAATTTGACTCGCACAAAAAATATTAGAGAATTTTTTTTCGAGAGAGAAAAGCGTTACGCAGGCTTCAACTATACATTAGCTGCTAACGTCCGAGGAGAAAAAGGAGTGTAATTCGAAATTCACTATGTTTCGGGTAATATCAAAATGAATATGAGAGGCGGAGCTAATGGTTGGTTTGAGTATTTACCAGTTTTAGTGAGCTTTTTTGGGTACCGTTACGTTGTCACACTAAGTCGGACAAAAATAACTAGGAAGCGAAGTTACTTCTCGATAGACTAGGGTTTTTGACCCGACCTGAAATGTTAAAGATGATTCCATTCTCCTATTCAACCACTTATGTACTAGACAAAAGCCACTTTAGTGAAACCTTTGACGAATCTATTACCGTAAATAAAGCTAAAAGTGTCTACTTCAAGTCTATTGGCTTGACACTTTTGGGCGTGGCTATTCTCCTTTTTACAGAGATTAACGCTTATGCCGCTTGTTTTATTGTCGGTTTAGGTGTTTTGGAAGCTTTAAGTATCCGTTTTCGAAAGTCGTGGTGGTTAACGAGGCAAATGATAAGTAAGGCAGCCAATACCGAACTGACATTAACAATAGATGAGAAGGGCGTCAGTAGTAAATCTTTCTATGTTGAAAGTAGGTTTTTATGGTCTGAAATCAGGAAAATTGAACAAACAGCTCAAGGTTGGCTGCTCCACCACGCCGGTGGAAAGAATTATTTGTCAGGTCGGAGTCTATCTGAAACTGCCAAAGAATTTCTCAGTGCACAGGCCTTGTTAAGAACTTAACAGCGTCTCTCATAACAAGAGAAATTTTAGCTGCTCAAATGTCGTCACAGAAACAATTATCAATAGTGCCAAACGATTAATTAGTATTCATGCAGAAACTCGTCTTTGCGAGCGGAGCGGCAATCTCATAGTGCAGGGTGTACATTTTCACCTACATTTGACCGGCCTGCAGGAGATTGCCGCGGTCCGCTCGCAATGACATGGTTCAAAACGCCTATTTCTGGGTGGGAACTAGTTAGGCGCCGGACATTAAAAAGTCAACGTCACTGAAAAATTCTGCTGACTCTGAAGCTGGTCATTTGTTTAGAATTATCATTTCCTTCGCAACAGTAGCTGCGGAAGGCAAAAACATGGTGGAAACAATTCTTTGATCAACGACCACATCCTGCTTATTTTCTAACGTGTGTTTATTTTGTGCAATTGCACTATTTCTATTTAACTGACTCTCATCAAAAAAGGAAGCAGGGTACCTTGTTTTTCCCACGATTTGGACTTTTCTGTAGAGTTAGGAAGGCCCGCTCTTCTTTTATTTTTAACGAAAAACCGACCAGAACATAGAACAGCATTTGCAAATGAGCCTGCGCCATGCCCTCCTGCTCCAATAATTGCACCTGGCTCATATATTCTTGCAATAATTGATTGTAAGTCTTTTACTATTAGCTACATTCTATAATGTAACGTACCCGCCAATAGTGGATCCATCATAAATGTCACTTCCGCTCCATTAGGTGAAAAAAATTAACGTCGTAACCATCACTCAAAAAAATATGATAGGGGTGAGATTTCCGATAGATTATTTCTGGCATCATGTTTATCAGGACCGTCGCATGGGCATGATGGCAACTTTTTAGGAACGGCGCGAAACGCTAAGGCTAAAAGCGCATGGGCTTGCTAAAAGGTTCAAAAAACTAGAGGAAAAAAACGCAAGTATTTCGCCTGCGCTCTACGGCTAGCTGCAACGGGTGGCTGCCCTGTCGCCAAAGCCATTATGGATGAATTATTTGGCGGTCAAAACGGGATAATATCGGCGGCGTTTGCCTATTCTGGTATTTTGGCGATCGCGGTAAAACTTTAAGTCGACTTAAAGTTAGTCACTGTATTTTAGAGTCAAATAATATTAACTGAAGTGGATGAGGTAAAAACTAAGACTGCAATTAGCTATGTGTTCGCCTGCTTCATTTCCTTTACCGATCGAAATATCAATCAGGCCAGTAATGTATGTCAACGGCCAAAGCATTCGAGAAACGACAAACAAGAAACGAGAAACAATTAGGTGAAAAGAAAGTTTATTATCGGGTTTATCTTTTCTTTGCTACTTAAAATGAGTAAATCGATCAAAAAACCTGCTAAAAATTAGCTTGTTCTAGTTTAACCGCCTTTAATATTTCAGACATTTCTTCATTGGATTCTTTCATTCCGCTCTCTATCCATATTTTCACAATGCTAAGCAAGCCGGACGCGGTATATCCATAGTTGTATATGCGGTGGCTTTCTGGCAAATTCGATTTTTTATTAACTACGCATTCAAATTTTTCGACATAGGTGGCGAAGTTGTCCGAGATGAGATGAAATAGGTTTTTCTCGATAAGGAGTTTAACTGTGTCTCCATTTTTCCGGAAATATTCGAAAAAGAACGGGGCAGACGTAATAGCGCTCAGGTCTAACTCTCCTACGGTATTGAGGTAATTCTCGAAATTGTCTTTAATATGTTTTCGAACGATGTCTTCCTTATCATCATAATATCGATAAATCGACATGCGGGAAACGCCAGCATGATTTGCGATGTTAGTAATTGAAATTTGACTCATAGCTTTGTCTTTTAACAGCGTGAGAAAACTCACTTGAATGCAAGATTTCAAATATTCAGTTTGCTTTGCTGTGTTCTTTTTTTTCATATATGAGTTACAAACCACAGTGAGTTGTCACTAATGCGCCTGAATAACAATATGTTAGTGACACATGTAACAGTGTGCACTTAGTATAGCTCAACTAGACAGACGTTTTCCTCTGCCGCATCAATATAAGTAATGAGCGAAGTTCTAAGCTTTTAGATAAATGAATTAGGTGATTCGTATGCAATATTCCTCTTTTGGGTCAAAAGACGGAAGGCTAGTGGTCTATTTTCATGGCGCTCCCGGCTCAGTTAGCGAATGCGCAGTATTCGATCTTCCGGCAAAAACACATGGATTAAGAGTGATATGCTTCGATCGATTTACACTCGACTGTGGAAATGATGAAAAGCGCTATTATGAGCGGATTGCGCTGGAGGTGAGCGAATTACTTGGGAAAAATGAAACGCTTGATATCATAGGTTTTTCAATTGGAGCGTTTGTCGCGTTGGAAGTCAGTGCTAGGTTGGGAGATAGAGTTAAAAACATTCATCTAGTCTCTGCAGCGGCCCCCCTTGGCAGCGGTGATTATGTTGAAAAAATGGCTGGTGCATTCGTGTTTAAGTTGGCCGATCGGCATTCGTTCATTTTTTATCTGTTAACTCAATACCAAAAGCTGATGGCGTTTTTGGCACCTAAGGTTTTATTTAAACTGTTGTTTTCCAGTGCTCGGGGCGGGGATTTAGATCTCAGTCGAGACGAGAAATTTCAAGAGTTTATTATACCCATTCTAAAAAACTGTTTTAGGAATGAGTCGTCAGGTTATATGCGAGACGTAAAGTCTTATGTGAAATGGGACAATGATCTGAATTGGTGTTTGGCCAAAACCACTAATTGGCACGGCACCAGTGATAATTGGTCACCATTTGCTATGGCGTCTCAACTGCAATCTGCTATCCAAGGAGCTGTGGGGTTAGAGCCGCTTGAGGGAATGTCACACTATTCATGCTTAATTCAGGCTGCCCCAAAAATAATGGCACAGCTTTCTAACGAATAGATTTTTTTCGTGCCTAAGTTGTTTAATTCCTGATATTGCCCGTTTCGAAAAAGCCTACATTTTTCGTTCGTGAATCTATATGTTCTTAGGGATTTTTGCTATGCTCGTGGAATATACAGTGGCTAGTGGAATTATATTTGGGGAAATCTCCATTATGACTATATCTCGAAAATGCGGAGAGTTTGCAAAGGATCCGACGTTTTGGAAAATTAGCAATGCCTTTTAGAGGGTGAATAAATTAACTGGTTAGCATCGTCAAATATTTATCGACTTCAATAGTGTATAGATAACATTTCACTATAGCTGAAAAGGAAATACTTTTTAAACACGTCATCCATGAATCCTTCTTCGATCATATCGCTGATCGCTTGATCATATTTTTCAACCAGTTTCCTGTTTTTTGGGAGGAAACCCGTGCTCAACTTTTGCTGAATTGCTAATGGATTGAGGCGTTTCACGTCGATATCTAACTTTATTTTAAGTCCCCTTACGCTGGCTAAATCTAATAGAGCATAATCTAGTCGCTTCCCTAATAGCATTCTAATTACGTTTTCCTCGTCTTGCGCTTCGTCGATGATCCAGCCATTTTTTTTTGCCGCACTGATGTAACTTCCATACCCGGCCGGCAAAGCCACTTTCTTACCTTTTAATCTTACGGGATCGTAATGTTTTTCAGGAAACTCTTTTCTGACAAAAACGGCGACTTCATTGTAAATTGTAGGATGTGCGCTAAAAATCAAATCAGCATAGGCAGAGGGGTCAGCGTCTAATAATGCGTGAATATTACCTTTCCTTACTTCAATAACACATCTTTTCCAAGGTAGTGACTCAATAGTAAAATCAACCTTCATTCGTCTAAAGGCTTCGGCATGGATTTCAAATGATGAGCCACTCGTGATTTCACCGTCGTTATTTTCAATAGAATAAGGATGCCAATTAGTTGCACACACTTTTACTGTTTCTGCCTGAGTTGGCCAAGGAGAAATGGCTAATAAAATAAGGAAATATATATTTTTCATGCTTGATACAACCTGACGCTTTGCCTGCTAATTCGCTTGTAATGGAGTGCTACTAGATGCCGTCTAATTCTAAAAAATGACCAGGATAGCAACCGGTTAAAGTGCTATCGGCAGTTGTTCGATGCTCATTCGCATGTTGACGAGAAAGCCGTTCATTTGCCGGCTTCTTGACGGAATTCTCATGAAACCGTTCAAAACCAGGCACTCGTGATTTCATCAATAATTGCCATGGTCTCGTGAACTTATCGACTTTTTCCTAAGCTGGTTATTCCAATATGGAATCTGACTATTGCTAATAACCGTGTTCATTGAGCATTCTTAAAGCTTTTTGGCCTTTTCTTTCGGTTGATCCTGCGACTTTATTGTCGGGATCAATGACATGAATTGTATTGCTACTTTTTCCTGTCAATATAATGACAGATTCAATCCCAACCCAAGATCAATCATTATTGTATTGCCACTGAAGTTGTTTATTACTCTGACTTATATCGATTAACGTTGTTTATAAATTTATTAAGCATAGTTCAATTGAATAGATAATTATAGCTGAGATTAAGCAGATAAAGTCATTGGGCTGTATAGATGCACAGCACAATCGGCTGTGGTCAAGAATATCATTTTCCGTTTATGTCTATGTCTATGTCTATTCATGTCAGTTAAGGACGCAATAACGAGCCTCGTACAGCTTGTCGCCCGAATGGTAAACTGATGTCGATAACCAGTTATATCGGGGCTTGAGGTTTTCGTTAGATTAGCCTAGCTACTAAATTATTGCGATGAGCTGATTTTATTTTCCATTTTCCATTTTCCATTTTTCGGTGTTTGGCCGCTTTTGGTGCGCGTCAGTAGTAGCCATATGTTCGTTGCCAAAACTCTGTGTTGGCATGGTGGACAAGAAAAATTGCATAGGCTGTCTACCTGCGGCCATAATTGCGTCAGGCTAGCACTCCGTGTAAGGTAGGCTCGAAATAGGCATTAATCCATCTTGTCGTTTTACATGGCTAAATATGACACTTCAATGGGTGTTTTTGATCGATGCGGATATAGATGGTGTTCTGTCTTGCCAGTTAAAACAATACAGAGAGAAAAGGCGTCTTGGACTCCTGTTCTCTCGCCGCTACTGTTCACACCGCGACCATTTATCGGTAACAATTAGACGACGGACATCGTCCGTACTCAAAACCATTCTCCCACTTACATAGATACCGGTGTGTATCAATGTTTTTGCGAACGTCGCCGGTCATCGAAATAAAGGAACTTTTCCATGCATGATCAGGTGTTCCTGAAATCTCTATCACCAAACGAAGTGGCTCTTAGTATCGAGTTTCACAGCGGTATGGCAAATCGTTTTCACTGGTTATGGCTGCGTGAAAATTGTTTATGTGCCGAATGTCATCATCCCCAAACGTGGGAGCGAACTGTGGATACGTTTCTTCTGGATCGCAATATCCGCGCAGAAAAGATTGACGTTTCTTCTTCAGGAGATAGGCTTATCTTAGTTTGGCCCGATGGGCATCTAACCGAACATACAGGTGATTGGTTGTTAGAACACGCATATGACAACCACGAGCTTAGTGATGGATTGCCAGCGGCTATATCGTGGACCAAAGAAAGCCTAAGCAATAAACCGTCGATAGATGCTAGTGAGGTGATGGAAACGGACGCTGGCCTCTCAATCTTTATTTCGCAGTTAAAAGAATATGGTTTCAGTATCGTGAAAAACTTGGCCCCTGAAGTAGGAATGGTAGAAAAGCTAGCGCAGCGCGTTGGCTATTTACGCGATACGCATTTTGGTATTGATTTCACTGTAGAGTCTAAGCCGGAGCCCAATAACGTTGCGTATACCCCAATAGAGCTTAAGGCGCATACGGATTTACCGAATCTAGAAACGCCGCCCGGTATTCAGTTTTTACATTGCTTGGAAGCTGATGCCAAAGGTGGCGAAAGTCTACTGGTTGATGGGTTCGCAGCTGCAGAACGCTTGAGCCATGAAGATCTTTCAGCTTACAAAGACTTAACCCGTATCTCGGTGAATTATCGCTTTGTTGATGCAGAATGGGATTTGCGGTGGAGTAGCCCAGCTATCCGCCTCGACTCCAAAGGGCGGTTGGAGGAAATACGATATCATAATGCACTTACGGCCACACGCGAGGCCGGGTTCGATGATATGACAAAGCTATATGACGGTTTACGTGCCTTTACGAATGTTTTACGCCGTAAAGAATTTGAGTTGAGATTCAAGTTGGAGCCGGGGGACGTAATGGTTTTTCATAATCGCCGTGTGTTGCATGGTCGTGCAGCGTTCGACCCGAATAGTGGCTCTAGAAAATTACGTGGTTGCTACGTCGACTGTGATCAAGCGTGGAGCAAGCTTCGTGTACTACAAGGAATGAATAAGCTCTAAGAAAAAAATGTAATAATTGAGTTGCGCTCGGCAAATAGTTGGGTTGTAAGCTGAGCGGAGGACAGGATAACAGGATAACAGCAGTATTAGCTGTAGAACCGTGATCAAGACATCAAACACGCCTATTCGTCTAACAATCATAGGGAATATAAAGAGAGGTGCTTCTCAAGGATGGAGCTGGTTCGCCACCGCGCGGACTGACAAAGTCTCACGAGCATTTGCACTACTGGCGCGATGCGACTAATCAGCACTTTCCTATTAACAGACTGCAGGCATAATTGTGCCAGTTTAGGACGCAGTGTATGGTAGCTTAAAAGGAGCGTTGATTCGTTTTGTCCACGACAAGGTAGAGTCAAGATTTGTAATTGCTTGCTAACTTCTTACACGATTTTCAGAGGAATGAAAATAAATGGGCTGCACAGATTCAGCTGCCAAATGGCTTTTGGTATTCGTTGTCGTCTGTATCTCGAGTCACGTTAATTCTGCTCCTGGATTGACTGACGTTACAGCGGTTAAAATTCATTTTCCTATAAACTCTGGAGGTTCTGCGGGCGAAAGGATGATGTCCTTCCAAAACGGCGACGCCAGTGGTCAGTTGCCAGATTTGGTTGCCTGTAGTTTTGAACGAATAGGGCGAAAGGTTGTTTTTTTTCAAGCGCCGTTCGCTAGAATTCAGCGCAATATTAGTTCCCGTGAGGCAGATGGTTTTTTCCCTGCCAACAAAGCAAAAAATCGGAATGAAACGTCTACCGCAAGCGGGCCCATACTCGATGATTACAAAGTGCTTGTTACTTCCAAATACGTAAACGAAAAGAGGGCAAGGGGGCCTGGTATACCGCTTCCCAGTATTGGCGTGTTAAGCGGAGCCGAGCGGGAGCTTAATTTAGCAAAAAAGTACGGCGAACCTATCATGCTCAATGGATATGAGCAGATGCTCCATATGTTGGCTGCCGATCGTTTAGATGGTTTTGTGGCATCGCAGTTGTCTCTCGCTATCATCATTCAAGACCAGCAGATAGATGCTTATAAGTTAGTTGACTTGGAGTATAAAAAACTAGAGGACGCACCTTTTCATCTGTTTTTTGGCAACTTTTTTTTAGAGAAAAACCCACTTATTTTGGACGAATTTAATCGAGCTTTAATTGAGTGTAAGCACTAGTAGATATTCTGTGCGTGCAACCGATAAGATATCGATACCATTGAGTTTTTTGACGGTGCTCTAGGACACCCTTTACCTGGCAGCTTTTTGTCAGCGGTTTGATTGTTGCGCGCGGGCCTTGCTGGCGAAGTCTACCTTTTGTGCTTCATAAGAGGCATGCTCTCCGGAAACCTGCTTCCCATACATATCAGGCGTATCAAACATTCCAAAGATACCAGACCTTGCAACTATTTGGATTACATATGTCCAGTACTAGTGTCAATCCAGCCCAAGAAACTGATCGCTACTAGATGCCACCAAAAGTTTCAGCTTTCAATCATAGCTGCCATTTATTATCTGTCTAACGGAAATGGCCTAGACGTTAGTTTGGATAGATTCAGAATCACTCAGGCTTCTCACGTCTGGGCAACGGCGGCGAGTCGGCAGTGCAGCGAATCAGACTTATCATTGCTGCCGAGATGGCCAATTTGGTGAGATTCATTGACAAGGTACTTTTAATCGAACCAGAAAAACGAGCGTCGGATATACTTTTCCCTCCGTATCGAATTCTAGCTACCCTTTAGGTTCTTTAAGAACTCGACGTCATTAATAGCTGGTTTTTCTCCACAATGACCACACACTACTTCAACACTAATGTTTGATTGCAAACCTTGTGTGTTAGTTGTTCTGACTTTTCTGACGGAGGCGGCCAGTCAATTACCCATTGTCGTATGGACATAACTAACAGATAAAGTGACTCACCCTTTGCTGTTAAGTGATATTCGCACCGCGGCGGTTTTTTTGCCATGTTGATCCCGCTTTAACGTATCTACCGGCTAGTCGGCACGAAGCCGCTTGTGTATCAGGGTCTATGGCGCTCATGGCGGCCATGGCGGATTTGGAAACTGGCCGCTATGATCTAGCTTGTGTAACTGGGTTGGAAATGATGGGCAATGTTAGTGCCAGACAAGCAGGCGAATATTTACGGCCTGCAGCCTGGGCCGATAAAAAGTGGCAAGACACTCCTTACGTATGGCCTTGCGCATTCGATCAGTTGATCGACATATACCAACAAAGGCATGGGCTTGACATGACACACTTAAGAGCCATTTCTGAAAAAAATCTGTCTCAAGGCAAGTTAAATCCAAGCTCTCAGTGACGCAATTGGAAATTCAACGAGAAAATTTTCAGTAATGACGATGATGCGAATCCGTAGGTTAGGGGACAAATTCGACGTCAAGACTGCGGTCAAATCACAGATGGAGCAGCAGTGGTCTTTTTAGCGACTGAAGAGCGCGCAAAGCAATACGCCAAAGATCGTGACATTAACTTTAGCGCAATTACTTGTATAAAAGGTTGGGGGCATATCAATGCACCTATGCTCATGCAAGAGAAAATAAATCTGTCTAAAAACAGCGCTGATATATTCCCGCATTATTTACACAAACGCTGAACCGAGCAGGAATGAGTAACCTTGATAAAATCAGCGGCTTAGAGGTTCACGATTGTTTCAACATTACCGAGTATATGATTCTAGATCACACGGGGTTATATGAGCCCGGTAAAGCATGGCAGGGAATTGAAGCTGGCGAT
>JBLHNZ010000103.1:0-10444 GCA_047623245.1 Oceanicoccus sp.
ACAAGAAAAACGCTTTCGGAGATGATAGCCTTTCGCTCTTGCTACCACCCCTGCTACGGTATCCACCATAATGCCCCGTATGGCATCGTGTTTTTTTAATGTGAGAAAAGTATATTTTCTACAATGGTAAGCGTAGTCATTTCACCTTTCTTAAGATTACACAACTCTTTCTTATCAGCTGGTTAGTTCGTAAGCATAGCGCTTGAAGTCGTGGCTAAACTGATGCCAAAATCCCGGCATTAACTGCGTCATGCAAATTCCGCTTGTACCTGACGGTGACATCCACAAATGCGTTCCCGCCAAGCCTCCCCAATGATATTCTCCCAAAGCCCCAGCTGGTTCATCAGCACTCAGCTCGGCCTTTAAAGCGAAGCCCAAACCAAACACCGTTCCCGGCATTTTCCACGTTGGGAATTGTACCGAAACGCCGTCATTTAGTTGATTGCTACGCATCAGATCAAGCGTTTCTTTTTGCAGTATTCTTACGCCTTGCCACTCACCGTCATTGATTAACATACGAATAAAGCTGAGATAATCAGCAACCGTCGAAAACAATCCGCCGCCACCCGACAAAAAGGAAGGCGCTTTTGTTGGCCCTTTGCCAAGCTTGCCTAACTGCGTAATGCCACTGTTCATTGGTTTGAATGGATCGTTCGGCATCGCCAACGTAACCAAACGTTCGAGATTATCACTTTCAACATAAAAATCCGTGTCCAGCATACCGAGAGGTTTCAAAATGACGGCTTTAACATACTCATCAAATCGTTGTCCTGATAAAACCTCAACGAGTCTTGCTGCGACGTCCGTCGCCAAACTATAACGCCAATTTGACCCCGGCTGGAAAACTAACGGAAATTCAGCAAGCTTGTTTACCAAGATTTCAAGGTCGCCGTCAAACGCCCCCAAAATATTTAATCCACCTGCGACATAGGCTTTATCAATCATTGATTCGGGCTCGACAAAACCGTAGGAAAACCCTGCGCTGTGACTCAATACCTGACGGATAGTAATCGGAGATTTGGCATCCTCAGTCTGATCCATCGCAGTGGCATTAGGTATCAATACCTTTGGATTAGCAAAAACAGAAATGTAGTCGGCCAGTGCATCGTCCAGGCCAAACTTACCCTGTTCATAGAGAGTCATCAAAGCGACACTGGTTATCATTTTCGTACTCGAATGCATTCTAAAAATGGCATCTTCGCGCAGTGGCGTTTTGCTTTCCAGATCCATATAACCGAAACACTTATAATCGAGTACGTCGAGGCCACGCATGACCAAGGTGTTCGCACATGGTAGTATTTCCTGATCGACATACCATTGCATACGTTCATGCAAGCTTGAAAAATCGATATCGTGACTGACCGTATTTATTGTGGCTATGATGACTCTCCTTAAGTAAGAATATCTATCGTTTCTTTTCGCTAGAGTTATTAATCCGGGCCTGTAGAAACGGCGAACTATTGTCCGCCCATTTCTTTAGGCATATATTATTTACTCTTGTTCTTCCGCCCACTGCTTAAACGTTTTCCCCTCGCGGGCTAATTGCTCTAACAAAGGCGCCGGCTTCCAGATGCTTTCACCATACATATCACGATACCGACAGATCGAATCGTACACTTTACTTAAACCGACTGTATCTGCGTAGTGCATGGGACCTCCACGGAAAACCGGAAAGGCATAGCCGTAGGCAAAAACCACATCAATATCGCTGGGGCGCTGCGCGATCCCCTCACTAAGAATATTGGCGCCTTCGTTAACTAGAGCAAAAATCAATCTGTCTGAAATCTCTTCGTCGCTAATAGGTCGACGCGTGACTTGATGTTTCTCTGCTAATTCTTCAACAACTTGCATGGTTAAAGGGTCAGTGGTTTTTGCTCGAGTTTCAGGGTCGTATTGATAATAACCTGCTCCCGTTTTCTGTCCCATACGCCCCATTTCAACCAGAGCATCGGGAATACAATAACTAGCTGGTTCACCTTTTTGCTCTGCGGTTTGCGTCTTACGCGCGGTATAGCTGATATCAATGCCCGATAAATCGTTGACTGACAATGGCCCCATTGCCATACCCCATTTTTGCATGACGCTGTCAATTTGTTCGGGAGACGAGCCACCAATTAAACACCGCTGCGTTTCACTGATATAGTTGCGAAACATTCGATTTCCAATAAACCCATAACAAACGCGAGCCAAGGCCGGTATCTTGTTAATCGTTTTTGCCAGCCTCATCGTAGTATTAACGACTTCGTCAGATGTTTTTTCGCAACGCACGACCTCCAATAACTTCATGACATTAGCGGGGCTAAAAAAGTGCATACCAATAACATCTTCCGGACGCTTGGTCGCCTCCGCGATGATATTTACGTCTTGATAAGAGGTGTTAGTCGCAAGAATAGCGCCCGGCTTACACACCGCATCGAGCTTGGCGAATACTTCTTTTTTAAGATCTACGCTTTCGAATACTGCTTCGATAATCAAATCTAAGTCGCCCAAGTCATCATAACTTGTGGTGCCAGTAATTAACGAAATACATTGATCCATACCCTCTTGACTAAGCTTGCCTTTACTCACCGTTATGCTGTAATTTTTGCGGACAAGATCCATACCGCGTTGCAACGCTTCATCATTAATTTCCAGTATTTTTACTGGAATACCCACGTTGGCAAAGTTCATCGCAATGCCTCCGCCCATGGTACCGCCGCCAATAACGCCAACCGTTTTAACATCTCTGATTGGAGTATCCTTTGGCAAGCCTTTGACTTTAGCGGCCAATCTTTCTGCAAAAAACAAATGTCGCATGGCTGCAGACTGTTCGGATTGGACACACTCTGTAAAATACTCCCGTTCCTTAGCCAAACCTTCGGCTAAAGACATATTCACCGCGGCTTCGACACAGCTAATAATATGCAGCGGCGATATTTGTCCCCGTGCCTTTTTGGCGATTTTTGTACGCCATTTATCAAACAGTTCGCTAGGCGCTGTCGCTGGGTCAATGACGATGTCCCCGACACGTTTTAGCGCTGCATTACTGTCAATCAATTCTTCGGCATACGCTATGGAAGCCGACATCAGATCACCATCGACAACACGGTCGATAAGATTCAAGCTCAGCGCTTTTGACGCTGAAATAGGGTTGCCGCTGGTAATCAGATCCAATGCTGCTTCAACTCCAGCCAGACGCGGCGCACGTTGCGTACCTCCAGCTCCCGGCAATATGCCCAACTTTACCTCGGGAAGACCGACCTTTGCGGTCGACAACGCGCAGCGGTAATGGCAAGCCAATGCAACTTCAAAACCACCTCCGAGAGCAGTTCCATGAATGGCGGCAACTGTTGGTTTGGACGAATTTTCAATCGCAGCAACTACCATAGACGTGGTCGGTTCTTGAGGGGGCTTACCAAATTCGGTAATATCGGCGCCCGCTATAAAAGTACGCCCTTCACAATAAATAATAATGGCCTTGGATTCGTCATTTTGCGCGGCATTAAGCGCTTCAATAATACCCGCTCGCAGCGCGTACGATAACGCGTTAACGGGCGGATTGTTCAACCGAATAATCCCTACGGTGTTTATAATTTCGTAGCTAACAACTGACATTTTCAACGTCCTCTCTATGCGATTTTTTATAAAAGAGCCACGATTCCCGAGCATGAGTCGACTCGAATTAGACTCTGTGTGAAATTTTCTCGATATCAGCAATCACCACTGAAAATAGTAAGTCATTCTTTCTTAATCATGGCTTTGCGTAATCTCATCAAACCTTCCTGAGCACTGGAGGCGACTAACACACCTTCTTTAGTGTAAAAACTACCACGATTGAAATTTCGACCATGGGCTGCTCTGGGGCTATCCATGTGGTAATAGAGCCACTCATCAACACGAAAATCTGCATGAAACCAGAGAGAGTGATCGAGACTAGCACCCTGAAATCGTTTCATATCCATCGACAAATAATGGGGCCTGATACCCGTACTCATTAAACTCAGATCAGATATATAGGCAAGTAAGCTCTGATGAACACCGGTATCAACGTCCAGAATATCGTTAAACTTCACCCAATAACCGTGAACTGGCTCCATGGCCACAATATTGTTTTCATCTCGTGGATTCACAGATCTAAAATCCATCGTATTGCTCGGAAGACGACTTCTTAAGTGTTTGTATTTGGGGTTCAATCTGTTATCACGGTCTACGTCATTCTCTAAAGATTCCGGCGGCGGTACGTTTGCCGGCATATCGATTTGGTGCTCAAGACCTTCCTCTCTTATCTGAAAGGATATTGTGGTGTTAAAGATAGGTCTATTTTTCTGTTTTGCGACAACGCGGCGGGTCGTGAAGCTACCGCCATCACGAATCGGGTCAACTTCGTAGATAATTTCGCGCTTTATGTCACCGGGGCGCAGGAAATAAGCGTGCATAGAATGGGCGATTCGCTGCTTATCAACGGTGTGAGTGGCTGCCCGTAAGGCCTGAGCTAACACCTGGCCCCCAAAAACTCGCGGTAATGGCATAGGCAATGACATGCCACGAAAACTAAAGTCGTCCACCTTTTCCAGGTTGATATTAGTAATTAATTCTTTGAAATCGAACATAGTCTATGTTTGCCAAAAAAGGGGGCACTGGTGCGAGTTTGAGTCGCGAAACAGTATTGATTTAGATACATCAGCGTTTCAGTCATTTAACAGACACGTCGACCTCTATCGGGTAACGCGCCGCGTACTTTAACCGCCGAAAAGCTACTTTGTCAAAACCGTGTTGGTTCAATAGACAGTAAATTTGAACTACGCCTACTGTTTCAATGAGATAAAAACGCGGCCCCGAAGAAATACCCGTTCACTACTCACGACGGGATTTCTATAGGTACGGTCCTTAATCATTAATGGTTTTCGTACGCCATTGAGATTGGGTGTGAAACGCTCGCGGCTCGCAAAAGTAGCTGCAACGAGGTTTCAAAAATGAAACGAATACTCGGGCGACGAGCACGCCTTTATCTATGTCTATATCTATTTACCCATCAAACCTTTTATTGCCGAGGGAATATCGGCAGGAAACACCAACGTTTTCGTATTTTCCGAGACAGAGAGGGCCTGAATTGAATTGATATATTTTTCACCGAGCAAGTAGACGACCGGCATTTCCTTCTCGCCAATAGCTGCAGTGACTAACTCGATAGCCGTTTTGCTCGCCTGAGCCAAAATCACCTGTGCGTCGCCATCTCGTTTCGATGCTTCAAGCCGGCCTTCGGCTTCCAGTATGGTCGCTTCCTTTTCGCCATCGGCTCTTGTCACAGTTGCGCGCCGAGCTCTTTCCGCTGCAGCCTGCTCTTCCATTGCATGCTGCATTGTTGGAGAAGGATTGACGTCCTGAATCTCTACTGTCTTTAAGGTAATACCCCAGTCGGCAATATCGTCAGAAATGGCGGCTTTTAGTTTTGTTTTTATGAATTCCCGAGAAGACAAAGCTTCATCCAAACTCATTTCTCCGACGATGGAACGCAATGACGTTTGTACCAATGTTTGAATCGCAATAACATAATCTTCGACACCGTAAACAGATTTTTCCGGGGCCACGATATTAATATAGGCAACCGCGTTGGTGACCAGAATTGCATTGTCCTTCGTGATCACTTCTTGCGAGGGTATGTCCAGCACGATATCTTTTGTAGTCACTTTGTAGGCTACCACGTCGACATAGGGAATGATGAAATTTAAACCTGGATTTAACGAACTACTGAATTTTCCGAGCCGCTGAACGACCCATTTATTACCTTGTGGTACTTGGCGCACCCCTTTGAATGCGGTTACAAGAACAAAAACGAAAATCGCGATTGTGATGTATAGTCCTGGTGTCATATTACTCTCCACTGGATAGAATTTTTCGGCAAAACCTTAACTGCTTTTTTTAACGATTAGTGCATTGCCAGATATATCAACAACGCTGACTCGATCTCCAATGGAAACTTCGTCCTGTGAAATAATAAGCCACTCATCGGCACCCAGCACTGGCGCAGGAAAGCGTAATTTACCGCGTTTTTTTGCCATTGGCACCACGATAACTTGCCCAACTTCACCCACTATTGCCTCTTTCGAAAGACCCGCCTTGGTTCTGTCAATCGACAACGGTCTCAAAAATTTAAACCAGCCGAGAGCCAGTAGCGTCGAAATCGTGGCCCACAGAAACACTTGCCAACTTGTTGACAGGCCCGGAATGAAATAGAGCAATGCACCAACCACAACAGCCGCTGCCCCGAACCAAAGAATAAAGAATGTCGCCAGAAAAATTTCGCTAACTACTAAAGCAAGGCCAAGCACAATCCAATGCCAAGGTAAAATGTCAAATTCCATACAGTGGATCCTTATTGTAATTGCTAAATGGTTACTCTGATCAACGTCCAATGATAATGTTTAGCCCGGTGTCACATATTATATAGGCTTAACTCGGTGTCACATATTAGTGGCGTGAAGTTAAAACCGAGTAATCGCGAAAAAAAACAACAGCCGATAACGTAGCTCTACAATAACAGACTCTCGTCAATAGGGTTAAAAAGAGCTGTAGAATTAATTAGGGAATCGGCCGTCAGCGCCTTCACACCATAGACCTCTGTTTTGACCGCATAATCACTTGTTATTTTGTCCATCAAAAGATCAAAATCGCCGTCGCCGGACAATAATACGACGGTATCAACTCTTTGCGCGCACTGCAGGACGTCTATGGTGATACCCACATCCCAATCCCCTTTTGCGGATCCGTCTCGACGCTGAATATAAGGCTTAAGCTTTACATTAAAGCCGATTGTTTTGAGCGCATTTTGAAATTTCTGCTGTTTGTCGTCGCCGCGGTCAATAGCATAGGCATTAGCTATGATTATTTCTCCTCTGGCATTAATACGTTGCCAGAGCTTTCTGTAATCAAACTGGCGATTATATACCTGCCGAGTGGTGTAGTAGATATTTTGAACATCGACGAAAACAGCGATTTTATCCACGATATTACCTGTAGCGTACTTCGATAGAAATAGACACTGTCACTATGGATTAATACCCAGAAGCTCTACATCAAAAATCAGGGTAGAACCCGCTCCGATGGCGCCTGTAGAGCTATTTCCGTAAGCCAGGCCGGAGGGAATAAACAAACGGGTTTTTTCTCCGACGACCATAAGTTGCAAGCCTTCTGTCCAGCCCTTAATGACCTGATGCAAGGCAAACTCGATTGGCGCGCCGCGGTCTACTGAACTATCAAACACGGTGCCGTCGATAAGCGTTCCATGGTAATGCACCTTTACAACATCGGTAGCGCTCGGATGCTCGGTTCCGGTCCCTGGCTCTAATACTCTGTACTGCAGCCCAGAATTAGTCGTATTGACTCCTTCTTCGAGCTTGTTCGCAGTGAGAAAAGTAGTTCCTTTTTGAATGTTTTCTTCAGCAGTTTTTCGAGTTGCGGTAGAGCGTTGAAAAAATAGAACCACTAACACGACAACAATTACAGCAATGACAATTTTAATCACGACAACACCTTACAAATTACGGGAACTGGATTCTACCTCAGGTCACGACGAAACGACACACCGAAAGGCGACGGCAAAAACAAATTTAACATGATACAAACTCTTGGCGCATAGCTCATCAGCTACGGTTGAAACAGCTTCAGCCAAATTGAAGCATCAATGAACAGCCTCAAACGATCAATGAACAGCCTTGAGCCCACTCTTGAACAGCCTTGAGCGACTCATAAACAGCCTTGGACGAACAATAAGTAACCTTTAAGGACTGGTGAACACGCCGCATAAAGCTGCAGAGGTCTATAACCTAACTGGACTGACGGGTACTCCTGTTATCGATGCAACAGGCACATGATATCTATTAGCTTTTATGGCTTACATGACGGAACCTTCATTCCAGAACGTTCATACCAAAACTTTCATGCCAAAACACTGGTTTCCGTATACCCTGATTGTAAAGACAGCGAATAAGTCCTAAAATTTTTGGACGCAAAAACTGTAGACTGGAAACTTCAATTCGATAGTCTCTATATGCGCGTTATATGCGCTATTATTTCGGAACATTAACTAGGATTGATATCCCAACAACAATAAGGAATGATTCATGCGACTTTCAACACCCAGAGTACCCCCCTTAGATGAGAGTAATGCGAGTAGCGAACAGCTCGACATCATAGCGTCAGCTAAATCTGGACCCACAAAAAATGCCGCGAATATCTTCCGCACCTTAGCCAACTACCCTAAACTAATGAAACGTTGGATGGTATTTGCAAACCATGTTCTATTTAAATCATCGCTAAACGCCAGAGACAGAGAAATACTTATTTTGAGAATTGGCTGGCTGTGTCAGGCCGAATACGAGTGGGCCCAACATGTGGTAATTGGCAAGGCGGCAGGTATCACCGAAGAGGAAATAGACCTTATTAAGAAAGGGCCTGATGCCGAGGGTTGGAAAGCGTTCGACTCATGCCTTTTGCGCGCAACTGACGAGCTGCATAACGACTCATTTATTAGTCAACCAACATGGAATGAGCTATCTGAAAAATATAACAAGGAACAATTAATGGACGTCATTTTTACAGTCGGAAATTACACGATTGTTTCAATGGCCTTAAATACGCTGGGTGTGCAACTGGACGACGGCCTGAAGGGGTTTTAAACCCCATTGATGTAGCGAATCGACGTCGGTAAGAAAACCAGCCACTTACCGACGCATTCGCAAATAACCGGCCTATTCGAGACTTTTGAGAAGTGCACGAATTTCCTGTTTAAGCTCTTTGTCGGGGATTTTGGCTGCGTGCTTATTAGCTAACACGGCAAACTCGGTGGCGCCTTCGTTATTTTTGCACTCGCACTCAATTTGCGCCAACGCATAATAGATTGATGACAAATAGTCATTCGCTTTTATGTTTTGAGCACACTTTAAGGCTTTCAGATAATACGATTTTGCTTGGTCTGAATCTTCGGTGAAGTCGGCTAGGGTTTCCCACTGTACGGGATGATCCATGCGCTCCACTGATTCGTTGTCAATACACAGGCCCTTCAATTCTTCATAGAGTTGCTGAAACAATTCATCATTTCCGCCGTCGGCAGCTTTCAATAATTCTACTGCTTGGGTGTGCACCTTTTTGTACAATTTGGTATTCATTGCGTGTTTCCACTCATTTTAGAAGCAAGTCCCAATTATAAGATAAACAGAACAATATTTTGCGGATTAATTGTCGACTCTGGTCACTTTTTCTCTGCGTATGTTGCAACAAGCTGTTCACGATCTTTTAAATTGCCCGGATCGCTAAGGACTTCCGCATGAGCTATTGTCCTCAACTAGGTGTTAACGGTAAAATCGTCCTTTCTCGTCTTTACGGAGCAGCACAATGGGCAGAGCCTACCAAAATCGCAAAGAGTCTATGGCCAAAACGTCTGATGCCAAAGCGAAGGTATACAGTAAATACGGTCGCGAGATTTATGTTTGCGCAAAAGCCGGTGGTGTTGAACCCGACGGAAATCTAGCACTACGAGGCTTGATAGACCGAGCAAAAAAAGACCAGGTTCCAAGTCACGTCATCGATAAAGCGCTGGACAAAGCAAAAGGTGGTGGCGGTGAAGATTTTTCAACTGCCCGATACGAAGGATTTGGTCCCGGCAATTGTATGATCATCGTCGACTGTTTAACTGATAATCCAAACCGTACCTTTGGCGACGTACGCCAATGTTTCACCAAAACAAAGTGCAAAATTGGTACCCAGGGCAGCGTTAGCCACATGTTTGATCACAGTGCAATTCTTGTGTTTAAAGGCGACGAAGAGGAGGCATTGGAGGCACTTATGATGGCAGATGTCGATGTTACGGACATCGAGAGCGACGCAGGCAACATAACCGTTTTTGCCCCTCACACCGACTATTTTAAAGCGAAGCAAGCACTTACCGACGCTTTTGAATCGCTAGAATTTGATGTCGATGAAATCCAGTTTATACCGCAAAACACGGCCCCTCTTAGCGAAGAAGAAACGGCTGTTTTTGATACTTTTATGGACATGCTTAACGATTTAGACGATGTCCAAAACGTCTATCACAGCGCTGAGTTCTGAACGCGACACTCTCATGGTCAATGAGCGTGAACGAGGCGTTTTTAAACGATGTCGTTGCGAGCGCTGCGCGGCAATCTCCTGCAGGCCACTCAAATACAGGTAATGATGGTCACTCTGCGTCATGAGATTGCCGAGCTTCGCTCGCAAAGACGCGCTTCTGAAGGGCTTTAACTAGCCCCGATCCAGAAATAGTGTCATTGCGAGAAGCGTAGCGATGCGGTAATCTCGGACGTTAGAGTTAGTACATAATTATCAATACGTTAGAACAATAAGATTGCCGTGCTAACGCTTGCAATGACAGTGCTTTATAGTTTCTGGATGGGTATTAACTAGTCACGGACCCTATGAAGTCGGTGCCAAA
>JBLHNZ010000104.1:0-10426 GCA_047623245.1 Oceanicoccus sp.
CTAACCTAAAGACCCTTCGCTTAAACACGTTTATTTCGCAGATATGATCCGACGTTAGCGCTGGATCAACCTATAGCGAAACAAACGTTTTTTTTCAAACTACCCTTTTATTTAGATATCTTGCGTCGCCTTGCCGGGAGACTGAACATCAGCAAGGTTTCGACTGATGCTCCTACGTAGAAGGCTTTTTGTAAAGCTTCCTCTGTAGAGTACGTCTATGCATTTTTAGTTGCTTGGCCGTGACTGCAACATTGCCGTCGTTTTCAGCGAGTACTTGCTGGATATGTTCCCATTCAATACGCTTTAGTGAAAGCTGCTCACTCTTTTCATCAAGCTCAATATCCTTAGGCGCGACATGCGGATCAAAAGCACTGACAATTTGGTCAATCGTGGCGGGTTTAACCAGATAATTTGTTGCACCCGTCTTTATTGCTTGTACGGTTGTCGCGATACTGGCATAACCGGTAAGCACCAAAATTTTCATGCTAGGATTTGCCGCAATCAGGTCACTAATTACAGGTAGTGAGTGCCCGTCTTCCAATTTCAAGTCCAGCAATGCATGGGAGTAGCTGCTTACATCTTCCATCTCATTTAACGCGGCGAGTGAACTTGCATGTGTTACGGTAAACCCTCTCTTCGTTAGCCCACGACAAGTCACAAAGGCCAGTGCTTCGTCGTCTTCCAAATATAGGCATTGAAAATATGTCATATTACCGTAGTTGAGCCTTTTCAATTAAAGGAATTTGCGCACAGACTGAGGTGCCCGTAGCTTCATTATCTTTAGCATTTATATTTGTGTTCAAAGTAACTCCCCCCCCAAAACGCTCTATTGTGCTGTTCGCTAGGAAAATTCCTACACCTAAACCGCCTTCCTTTTTTGAAAAAAAGGGTTTACCCCAATTTACAGCGATATCAGGAGGAATTCCTGGCCCATCATCAGAAATTTCAATTGATAAAAAACCGTCGCTTTCTCCGCATCGAATAGTCACCTTCGATTTCGCGGCATGTATAGCATTATCGATAAGACTTTGAACGGCCTGCTGAAGCAAAATATGATTTTGTATGAATGAATGACTATTAGGCTCATCGATGGTGAATATTGGCATGACTGATAAGTTGATAAGCTGATAATGCTCTTCTAGGCTACAAATGAATTCGATCAATAATTCATAGGATTTTTCATCGTCGGAGGTATCAGCCAGAGTCGCTAGTCTGTTAGTCGTTTTTTTACAGCGATCCACTTGTGTCAACAATAAGCTAATATCGCCGTCAAGCTCCCTATTTTTGTTCTCCAATTTTATGTCGTTCAACAAGATTGCGATGGTTGATAGTGGCGTTCGCAAAGCATGAACAGTCGATGCGGCCAACGTACCAATACCAACCAGCTGCTCTTGTCTTAGCGCTTCTTCACGCGCGTAAGCCAGATGAATCTGCCGATCTCTTAATGCATGGGCTAATCGAGAGATAAAAAAACAAATCAAGATTGCACTTCCCACGAAGTTCACCCACATACCGACCAGATGTAACTGAAAGTCGCTAAACAAATGATTTACATGCTCCTGAATATCCCAATAGAGTAGAAATGTGTACGCTGATATGGCCAAAAAACAGAATAGCCAACTTACCGACTTTTCAAATAATGTTGAGCAGATGGCCACCATCACCAATAGGTAGTAGATAAATGGATTACTCGCACCGCCAGACAGAGAAACTAAAATTACGATCAAAATAGAATCGACGAGTATATGGATAAATAATTCATGATCGGTGACAGGCGTTTTTCTGCGAAGCCTGCCATAGGTTATAACTGAATAGATGTAACCGACAAAAACTACCGCAAGCAACGCTCCAAACGACAGATTTCTATCCAAAACGAAGTAGAAAAACGAAATAGAGGCAAGCGCTATCGTTAGCACCACGATACGGAGTAACAAGATACGGCTTAACACAACGGTATGATTACCGGCAAGATGCTCGTGTGCAGCGGCTGCAATCATAATTATTCACAAGGTTACTGGGCATTAGAATGTAAAAGCGTAACACAAACGATCACCTTGCTAAATCCCCAGTGACTCCAAAACAAACGGTGTAATAATTCACCAGTATCGCCAATAGACAACTGACTTTTGCACATCGGCAAAATGTATCACTCACGCATTGATCACGAACGCTCCTATAGATAAAAAGATCACTTACTCACGGAAAAGCCTGATATGTTGCTGTGCGTAGTAACACAAGCGATTTTTTATGATAAATGGCAACAGCAGCAGGAAAAATCGGTTTTCGACGCGAGTCGGTCAATTTTGAACTACAATAGCCACAGTTCTATCTCTAAATTGGAAGAATTCACGCTGAAAAAATTATTAGTATTAACCGTATTCTATTGCACAATATGTACCTCTCTTGCTACTGCCGAACCACTAATTGTGGCTATAGGTGGTATCGAGGAGGATACAGACAGTTTTAGTATTGCGCAGTCAATAGCCTCCGGAATCGCGCTCAGGACTGGCACCGAAATTACCCTTATCGCCATTCCGGCAAAGCGAGCATCAGAGTATCTTCTATCGGGCGAAATTGATGGTGACTTGTCAAGATTCGAGGGATTTACTCAAGAAATCTCGTGGCTGGTAAAGGTTTCAGAGCCGATCGCAAACTTCCCTTACTATGCTTACTCTACCAATAGAGACATTAAAATTAAAGGATGGAATAGCCTAAAGGCCTATAAAGTCGCTTATGTTGAAGACCACCTAATCATTAAAGCAAAGTTGGGACCCGACGCAAAAAATCTTTTTTCTTTCACCAGTACCGAAGCGGCCCTTAATTTTGTCGCATCGGGACGAGCCGATGTTTTTGTACAGATACCGTTTGCTGTCGAACCCTTACTGAAAAAAGATAATATGAAAAATAAAGGTATCAGAGCGTTGTTACCAGCGGTCGACTTCCTGCCAATTTATTTGCATCTTTTACCAAAACATGCGGAACTGGCAAAAAAGATTAGCTTTGAATTGAAAGCCATGAAAAAAGACCAAAGCTATTTTAAAATCATGAGTGGGATTTTCTGAAAAATCAGCTCGACGGTTATGCTAAGAGCAAAAAGGCCCCTTTCGACCCTTATTTTTAGAAAGCCCTTCTAATTTGCAAATTGTGAATGTCTGGGAGCTTCGTTCTTATTACCCATCCCAATGAGCTTCAGCAAGGTATAAGCAACCGAATCCGGCTTGGATTAGCTATTCCTGCAGGCATACTAATTAGTGCAGCGACTTTTTCTAGTTGCGCTAACAATAGAAAAAGATAGTGGCGCGAAGAAGAAAGTAACAAAAATCGTCAAAGCGCTTAAGACTAGAAGAAAGAGTATTTGAACAACACCAGCGACTTCGAAGAAAGCCTGTGCTGCGGGCAATTCATGCCGTTATAGTTTAAGATTATTCACCGTTATAAAACAAACTTCGCGAATTCAAGTAAATTATTACACCTTTTCTGGGCTGGCAGATTTAGACGGCCTTCTCAATAGCGATAGACGTAGAAGCTGTTATCATTCCTATCGGTTTAGAATTAACGATAATACGACAACGCTCAAGAGTTTAACATTGTAGGCAAATAGGCAAATAATGAAATCATTACTTATTATCGCGCACGGTAGTCGTCGCGGATCGTCAAACCAGGAAGTTATTGATCTAGCAAAACAATTGCAGAAAAGCTTACAAGATCAGTATGCTGTAGTGACGACGGCCTTTCTGGAGCTCGCGGAACCGTCGATATACGCGGGGCTCAACGCCTGCGTAAAACTCGGCGCGACTGAGATAACGGTGTTACCGTACTTTTTGGCTGCCGGTCGGCATGTCATTGAAGATGTTCCAAGTGAAGTCAACCGATTTAGAGAAGAAACACCCGAGATAACAATAGAAATACTCCAGCACATAGGAGCCATGCCTACCATACTCGATGTCATGTTTACGATGGCAACTCAAACTAGCTTATCTTCAGCAGGTCAGGCCGATAAGGAAACCAGGGCGATAAAAGGTTGATTTTTTGTGAGTCTTTTTAGATACAAAAGAGCCGCGCTGAACAATGTAACCCATTGATACTAGTGGCTTGGGAGAAATTGAGAATGCTATTGAAAAGACTCCACAATGCTCCTGAGAACTGTATAAGAACCTATCTATTACAAATGATATCGATTTTATACGAACAGTAGATCCAACAAGGAAATAACGTGAAACTATCACTAATGGCGGCGAAATCACGGAATGGAATCATTGGCAATGGCCCCGATATACCCTGGAAGGCTAAGGGTGAACAACTCCTGTTTAAAGCCATTACTTACAATCAATGGCTTTTAGTAGGACGAAAGACATTCGAGTCGATGGGGGTATTGCCAAACAGAAAATACGCGGTTGTCACTCGATCTGAACTTCAATCGCATGACGCCAATGTTATGGTATTTTCGTCAATCGATCAGGCCTTAAAGGAACTACCTAAGTATACAAACCATCTTATTGTGTCTGGCGGCGGCGAAATTTATAAGGCCCTAATTGGAAAAGTAGATACTCTACATCTATCTACTATAGATACGATAGCCGATGGCGATATAGAATTCCCTCTTATTCCAGACAACTTTAAGTTGGTATTCGAACAGTGGTTCGACTCAAACATAGATTATAACTATCAGATTTGGCAAAAGGTAGATACCAACCAGCCATCGATTCCACCAATGACTGAGTGACTCTAGCATCTAATATGAGTAACCGACTCAAACTTTATATCTCCATTTACACAAAGACGGAATCAAGCATATAGACCAACAGAGGTTACGATGAATTATTTCACTTATTGCGACTCACCATTTTCTGTTCGAGACGACTTGAAAATGGCTCATCAAAACTACTGGAAGGCACTTTCAGAGCCCGGCAGCTGGTGGACAGGAAGACAAAGAATTGCCATTGCAAAAGAAGTTCGCAATGCCACGACATGTCAGTTTTGCAAAGACCGGAAACACGCACTCTCACCCAACGCGGTGCAGGGAAGTCACGATCATAACGCCGAGTTTTTAAGTGAAGAGGCTATAGACGCTATCCATCGCATAGTCACCGATCAGACAAGAATCACGCAAGCCTACGTCGATTCCAATATCGAACGCGGTTTGACCCAAGAAGCTTATGTAGAGCTGACGGGCATTGTTGTCACCGTATTTAGTATAGATGAATTTCATCGCGGACTAGGACTTGATCCAGAGCTATTACCAGAAGCTATTAGTGGACAATGTGACCATTACCGACCAGCTCAAGCGAAAGTTGGAACTGGCTTTGTCGCGATGATCCCCGCCGATGAGGCTACCGGAGCCGAGGCGGACTTATGGCCACCCGGCATATCGGCCAATGTGTTAAGAGCATTGAGTCTTGTTCCCAATGCATTGAGACAATGGTACAACGTAAGCAAGGCTCAATATCTGTCCCTGGAAGGAATGGGGAATTTTGTAAAGCAAGATGACCGTTCGCTAAATCGTATGCAAATGGAACTCATCGCAGGCCGAGTTTCTGCTATCAACGAATGCTTTTACTGAACTAACGCACATGCCACGATGCTCCGTGTGAGCGCGATAACAACAGAAACAGATATCGATTTACAAATGATAAACGGTAGCGAAGCAGCGGCAACAAAAGGCGTTGAGTATGGCTATGAGTTAATGAAATTCGCGGAGAGTTTTACGAGTCGCAATCCTACCGATTTAGCGAGGGACAGGCACATGCTGCTGGAAGTCGCCGGTGAAAAAGTACTGGTCGACGCGGCAGGAGTTGCCGCTAATTTCCAGAGAATGGTTAGAATTGCCGACTCAATGGGGATACCTGTTGACAATATGGCGTCGACAACCAGCCAGGAAATACGTCAAGAGTTAAATTTGAACCGCTTTGGCTCTTCAAGAAATACGTTATCTGAATTGAATTAAACCATGAAGATTAAGGTATTGATTCCACAAAAATGTCGACTTAACGATTAGCCAGCCCCGCTGGCTAATCGACAGTGTTCTGCAAGGTAAGACCCCTCCCCTTCAATCGCTGCTCAAAAAATGACTACGCTGCTGCTTGTCGGTACGCCGAAAGCGTTTCAAAGAAACTTATACGGGCTTCTTTCATATTTCGTTTCGCCAATTGAATTTCAGCTTTAAGATTATTAATCCTTTGCTCAAACTCGAAGTCGGGAAGCGACATTTTTTTTAGTTTCTTTACCTGTTGCCGATATTGTTCCCATTGTCTGGTTTTTTCCAACCAGTCGGCTTTAGCGCTCACAAGCTTTTGCTCCCATAAGGACCACAACGTGCTTGAGGTTTTGGTTTCCAGGTCACGCAAACGACGCCTTGCAATAATTTCACTCTCTACATGTTTACTCGCACGACGCAAACCTTTGACCAAACCCACGCCTCGCAAGCTTAGCAATACGTAGCGAGTGGGATCTAACAACCAACCTGTCCACCCAAAACCATTGCGATAGTCCGTTTGACAATCGTGGTGATCCGCGTGGTGATTACCTTCTCCCAATGGCCCGAGCCACACATAGTTGTTGACGGCTGAACTGTGTAAACCCTGAGTAAACCCCCACATATGCGTAATGCTATTCACCGTCCAAGTATTGTGTTGCACAAGTATCATACCAACCAGCGAAGCAGCTAACAGCCCCAAGGCTCCGGCAAGCGAGCCGGTCAAAATATAACCTACAGTGAACGGGGTAAGGTATACCCACAATACAATTAAGGGAACGTATAACTGGCGTTGGAGACGTAGGATTTTGATTTTTTCTTTGGCGGCAATCGCTCTTTCCTTTTCCTCACTATCTGGATGATTGATAAGGTGAGAAATCGTATGAGACCAAATAAAATTTTGCCAAGCCTTAGGAAACCATGTTGCGCTATAGGGATCTAGTAAGTACTTACCACTCTTGTCAGCTCCGTGATGCAAGACATGATTAGATGACCAACGAATTATGTGCCCCTGCATTGCCAACACTTGCCCAACGAAACCAAAACACAAATGCACCGGTAAGCTTATGTCTTTTGCCGCTTGATGAGTAATAAGCCTGTGACAGTAAGCAGTAATAGACACAGCCCCAAACACAAAATAGACCGAGATCCAGGCAATAATTACAGGGGTTAATTCGGCAGGTGCGTAATAGAACGCGAAGGGAGCTCCTAGCAATGTTACAAAGTGAGTGACACCCACATAGATCGCACTAATCCAATCCACCGAAAAACCATTGCTGAAAATGTCGCGAATACGATTAAAGAGCGGTTGTTGATTTACTGCCATGGGGAAAACTACCTCAATGTTCTGTAATAACGTTTCAATTCGTGCAATGTAGCGTAAATCTAGTTCGGTGGCAAAAATAGGTATTGATTGACAGCTATTCCGGTGATATAGTCACCTATATCACCATAACTGCGGAAATATCCGCAATAGATAGAAACATCTTTCATTGTTACTATTTAGACGGAGCCTTAGACTAGGAGTTTATATGAAACTACGCTACAAAGTCCTCACAGGATTTGGAATCACCTTCGTTCTTGCGATGATCTCACTGGCCGCTGTACTTGGATACACTGAAAGCTGTAATCCACTATCCGGATACTCGGTGTCCACCGAAAAGATGAAGGCAATTACGTACCGATGTTATGGGCCATCTGAAGTTCTCGAATATGGCAATGTCGAAAAACCGGTACCCGCAGACGATGAAGTCTTAATCAAAATCCACGCTGCATCAATTAATCCTATGGACTGGCATTACATGCGCGGGTCACCCTACATAATGCGACTCATGTCAGGCATCGGGGCGCCTAGCAGTAATAAAATTGGGACAGATTTCGCTGGCACGATCGAAGCAATCGGTAGCAAAGTAACACTCTATAGTATCGGCGACGAAGTTTTCGGTGGCGGAAATGGTACGTTTGCACAGTACATCACAATACGCGAGAACCGAGCATTGTTTCTTAAGCCTGCCAATGTGAGCTTTGAGCAAGCCGCCGCTGTGCCAATAGCTGCGATATCAGCCTTGCAAGCTCTGCGGGATGAAGGAAAGCTCAAAAAAGGACAAAAAGTTCTGGTTAATGGCGCATCTGGAGGAGTCGGAACCTACGCGGTGCAAATTGCTAAAGCCTACGGCGCGACGGTTCACGGAGTTTGTAGCGCACGCAATATTGACATGGTTCGGTCTATCGGCGCAGACCGCGTTTTTGATTACAAAAAAGAGGATTACACCAAAAGCGGAGAAGTCTACGATCTGATCATCGACAATATTTCTAACCACTCTCCCTTCGAGAATATTCGGGTACTCAAGCCCAAAGGCATATTGGTAAACGTCGGAGGAGCAAAAGGCGATTGGATTGGCCCAGTTATTGCGCCAATACGAGCCATGTTTGTTGATCCGTTTGTCTCACAAGAGCTTCCATCTCTTATGGCAACCATGAAAAAAGAAGACCTAGCGGTTCTCGCCAAGTTAATGGAGACTGGAAAAATGACCTCAATAATCGATAAGCGCTATTCGCTGAAAGAAGTGCCCGCTGCTATCGAATACTCTGAATCGGGACGTGCACGCGGGAAAATCGTCATTAACATCGAATAGTTCCAATGTTAAAAATTTCTGAGAAGTAGCGTTGAAAAAGCACTATGTGCCGCAACATCCCTTTCAACGCCACTCGCACATCTAACAATTTTCAATAGTTTCCTTTTGCTGAATTTGGTTACGATCATCAAAGATAGCGTTCGAATAAAAATCTTAACGATTTATTTGTAATACCCGATCTAAAACTAGCCCAATATCCGCCTGTCTAACAGGCTTCACCATCACCTCATTCATGCCAACATCAATGCACTGGCGTCGCACCGCGAAATCACTATTGGCTGTCACCGCGACAATCGGCGTTTCTATACCTCGCTGTCTAATCCAGCGAGTCGCGGTTATTCCATCCATTACAGGCATCTGTATGTCCATCAATATCAAGTCGTAATCAAGATGTTCCAGATTTCTCAATGCTTCCTGGCCAGAAAACACCACGTCTACGTTATACCCGAGCTGCGCGACTATATGCTGGAGTACTTGAGCGTTGACAAGGTTGTCCTCGACAATGAGTACAAGGTTTTTCAGATGAACTTCGCTTTCGCTCGACGTAAACTCCTGACTTGAACTCTCCAATGGCAAACTAATTCGAACATGGGTACCTTCACCCAAAATTGAGTCAATTTCGAAATCTGCGGCCAAAATTTTGCACAAGCGGTAACATATAGTTAAGCCCAAACCCAAACCTTCCGATTGACGGTCTAAACCGTGGCTGACCTGAACAAACTCATTAAATATCGTTTTTTGTTGTTCTTGTGTCATCCCGTGACCGGTATCTGTAATATCGGCAATGAGCTTATGCTTTATTTCATCCCAGCTTACATTAAACTCGACTTTTCCCTGTGAAGTATATTTACACGCATTTTCTAACACCGACCGTAAAAGATGTTCCACCAAATATACATCGCCCTGAAAAGTGACAGGTAATTCTGCCGAATTAGTACTCGGATACTCTACGATAGTCTGGAAAATAAATTCGACATCTTGCTGAATCAACCCTGCAACATTGCTAGACAACTTGAACAGTAGTGGCCTAATTTCAAAATCAGAGACAATCGGATCGAGCTGTGAATCATCTGTTTCTGCCAATAGCACCAAGTTGTCTATTTGAGAGCGCAGGCGGTTCGCACCATGACTAACAAAACTGACTAAGTCGAGTTTATCCCACTCATTTCCACTGTCGTTCCATTGCTCAACAGATGACACAATTGAATGTAGCGGGGTTCTCAGTTCGTGACTGACCATACGCAAGAATTCACTTTTTTTCTGACTGTCTCCGACTGAAATGGTAAGAGCCTGATGGAGTTTGATGTTAGCTTCCTGCTCTATTTTCATAGCGCGGCGTTCCACCTCGAAATATTTTTTTAAGGCTGACTCCCGCTCCTCACGATAGATATTGATCCGATCAGCCAGCGCCAACGACAGTAATAGCATATCGATAGTCTGGGCGACTAATGTCACGAGATAACTATTTTTAACCATCGGTTGAACGCCAAAAAGATACAAAATTGACAACAACATACCAACAAACAAAACGACAAAAGCGGCCACAAAAAAACGTGCTGGCTTGTAACCATTGTGCAGTCTAATGAGTCCACACGATAAACCACTGACAATCCATACGAAACTGCTGAGGCCAAACAGGGTCATGTAAATACCGGGTGAAAACAAAGGAAAAACCAGAACCATAGCAAAACATCCAATAACTAATCCGTAAGAAAAACGACTTAATTTCGGACTATTCTGAGGCAGTTCGAGAAAATGAATGTAATAAAGCGTATTAAAGGCAATGGTTAAGAAGAATGGTGGTATCAGGAGGTAATGC
>JBLHNZ010000105.1:0-10407 GCA_047623245.1 Oceanicoccus sp.
GATGATTCAGAAATTATTATTGGCAGTCAATATTACATGTACTATGTTTTTTCTGATGCCTTCTAGCTCGCCAGATTCTCTCATTTCTTTTAAAACTGGATTTATCTTAGGTACTAGGTGGGCATTTTTTTTGTGCAAATAATGATAAAGTTCTATCGGCTTTAATGGTGGTGGAGACAGTAAATATACGGATTTCATGTTTAGCCTGGCAAGGCCTGACAGACCGTTCACTTTTGCAGCTATGGCTATATCGATTCTTCCCGTACGAATAAGCTTCATAAGAACATTGAAATCGTCGACTACTATGACTTTATTGGCTTTTTTAGAACATATTTCCTGGTAGATAATTCCTCGTACTATGCCAACGGTAAAATTCTCCAATGCTTGGCAGTTTGCGAGAGTGATATTTTTGTTTTTTGAGAAAAAGTGCGGTTCAACGTAATTGACAGGTGTATGGACTCTAATTAAATTCGGGTAATGGGTTTCTAAACCGATTACCCTCTGGATTTCGCCATCAATATGGCCCAAATTTGCTTCATGTAGTGATCGTTTACCCGGATATTTTACGACGGATATATTGATATCAATACGGCCATAGGCGATTTTGAGTATTTCAGCTCCGATCGCGTCCATTGTGTTGGTGAATGTGGGGAAAACAAGAGATTCTTGTGCATGAACGCAAGTGGCGAAAAAAATTGCAAAGTAAAGTGACGCCAGTCTTCTCATGTGTTTTTGGTTCTGATGAAATGAATATTGATCTTTATCCGCCTTAGTGACCGGATGAGTTATTACTGAAATTTGGATATAGTACAAGCATTTTGGCCAGAAACAATAGGTATTAGTCCGCATTTTACAGGGTGGGCAACGGACGGTGACTCTCATTCTAATGATGTATCTTTGCTAGGTGGAGTGGTTGGAGGGGTATGGTGACACCTCTCCCTATTCGAAATTGATTACTCTGAGGTACGAGATGGTATGAAACCAATTGGGTTGATTGGTGGAATGAGCTGAGAAAGTACCGTTGGATATTATAGAGAAATCAATGAACGAGTAAGGATTGCCCTTGGAGGTCTTCATTCGGCAAAAATAGTTCTTTACAGCGTTGATTTCGACCCCGTTGAAAAGCTTCAATATAGTCGTAACTGGGAAGGTACTGCGGACATTCTCATTGACGTCGCAAAAAATGTGGAGCGTGCAGGTGCCGACTTCTTATTAATCTGTACCAATACGATGCACAAAGTAGCTCCAGCGATAGAATCGAACATAAATATACCAATTCTTCATATCGCAGATGCAACTGCTGAAGTACTTCTCGGCGACGGCATAAGAAAGGTTGGGCTTTTGGCCACGGTGTTTACAATGGAGCAAGACTTCTACAAGGGTCGTCTTGCTGAAAGGTACGGTCTGAAGGTCGTTGTTCCAAACGAAGCAGACCGAAAGTTGATTCATGACATCATTTATCAGGAGTTGTGCTTGGGTGAGATCAATGATGGGTCGAGGCAAGAGTATCTTCGTATCGTGAGTGACTTAGCAAACTCTGGCGCAGAAGCAGTAGTACTGGGGTGTACTGAAATAGGAATGCTAATCGCACAAGAGCACATCGCTGTTCGACTATACGATACAACAGTGATACATGCCGAAAAAGCGGTCGAATGGGCAACTTAAGTTTATTAGATTAGTCGCTAAAACAGTAGTTAAGTCATGGACTGAGTCGTTTTTGGAAAATTTAAATTTGATTCTAGAGCAAATTGGTATACCTTAACGGTTATTAGTGGTTTGCAAATCGAACTTCTTGCATTAATGGGTGTCCGAGGTCTAATTATTGAGTACCCTAGGCAATTAATTCACAATTTTGACAAGCATTTAAATCCTAGTACAACGGGGTTGGTTGTTTCAACTTGATCTACTTTTTTGCCAGTAAATCTATCGTTATTTTACATGCGTGTTATATGAGTTTATTGTAATATATCGCTTTATATTCGAACCGGTGAATTCGGATGTAATTTTTTAACTTTCACCAACAATATGAGTACAGAACATGAGTAAAGGAACAGTTAAGTGGTTCAATCCAGATAAAGGTTTTGGTTTCATTACGCCCGAAGATGGCGGCAAAGATCTTTTCGTTCATCATTCAGAAATCCAGAGTGGCGGTGGCTTTGCAACGCTAAGCGATGGTCAAACAGTAGAGTTTGAAGTTGGCCAAGGCCAGAAAGGTCCATGTGCAAACAAAGTTGTCCCTATTTAAGGAACGGCACATGTCTCGCCTGACAATGATAAAGTATCTGTACTTTGTCATTGTCAGTTTAAAATCCCTCTAGTTTTCCCAGAAAAACTATCTATTTCTCAGTCGCTCCTCATCAACACTCTCTATTTTTACAGCTCTTGCATTAAAACTATGCCTGTTCGGTATTTGTCGTTAGTTATATGGATCTGAAATCGATACCCCCCCCTCGATTTCGACGTTAAGTTCGCTGCACTGTTTTTTCTGCATTATTTCTCCGCGCTATTCCCCCACACTGTCAATCAAATCTATCGCTTTGATAGGATGTGTAATATGTTGATTTAATTAAATAAAAAGCTCCCTGGCATGGTTATGCACACGAATATTCAGTGTCTCGAATTAAGTCGTCAGCAAATTAGGTAACGAATGTAAAAACGCATTCTTATATTATTTCCAGACACCAAAAAGAGCCAATTCATTGTGCTATATTTTGTCTATGGTGCAACAGGTATAATGTTGGCATTTATTCTCCTCGAACGGGCTTTCGCATGAACGATGAAATCAATTACAAGAATAACCCTCTACACGGAGTCAGCTTAAAAAACGTGTTGATTGAATTGGTAGACCACTACGGTTTTGAACTTCTTTTTGCTTATTTGAATATCAATTGCTTTAAGACTAATGCGAGCATTGACTCCAGTATAAAATTTCTAAAGAAAACTGATTGGGCACGTGAAAAAGTTGAAGTTTTCTATCTGTACGAATTCAAAAATCTACCTCGCGCATCTTCGGAACAGTTCCTGTTGCCTCCTCGTGATCGGGTTGTTCCAGAAAGTCAAAAGCCAGGAGAACCGGCTGAGCTGAGTTTTGAACATGCCGAACTATTAAACGAAAAACGTATTAAAAAGGCAGCTGCCAGGGGCCAGAAAGACGGACATCGCCCAAGCAAAAGCAGCGGCCCGCAACGAGGGAAGTATTCCAGCGGTGATGATAATCATCGCACTCGGGCAAGTGTTCCCGAGTCTTCGCAACGCCAAAGTACCAGCGAAAAGAGTGATGACGACCCATGGGGAAAATGGAAAAATAAGTCAAAGCGCTAAATGGGTATAGAAAATTTGTATTTGGGTGGGCTTGCATTTTGCTGGGGAAGTGCGTGGAAATAATTAGAAGTAATGAATTTACGGCGTCTCGTGCTTGGGGGGCGAAAGATATTGCGAACATGAGCGGCATTACAACACGTTTACATTGGACAGACCTACCGTACAAATGGCATGTGAATGACGGCGAGGAAGTATTTGTTGTCTTGAACGGCGTAGTAGAGATGTTTTATAAAGTGGATGGCATTGAGCAGTCCACTATCCTGAATGTGGGCGACATTTTTTATGCGTCTATTGGCACTGAACATGTGGCTCATCCTAAGGGTGAAGCAAGAATTTTAGTTGTAGAGTCACAGGGCAGTGAATAGCAAAGTGCATGTCTGGTCCTTCCTAAACGAGATTGAATAAGACTCACCGTCTCGTCATTCTCCAGTTCCCAGTTCCCAGTTCCCAATTTCGAGATGTTAGTATTGGCATAAAGCGAAAATTGACGGTTAGATCAAGAGCTAAGGATAGTGTTCCAGATCTGGGTCGGGTTCGCCGACAGCCCCATAGGCTTTTTCCAAAATTCGAAATGCAAAACGATCGAGTACCGTCGGGTTATTTTTGAAGCTTCTGTTGGCAATATGGGTGAGTAGCTTTTGTACAAATTCACTCCACCATTTTTTGATCGTTTGCATTGAGTGACTCCTATTACGATTATCCGGCTAGTACTTGTGCAGACATCCCTTTAGGTGGTTCGTCGAGCTTGACAATCCTACCGGGAAATCCTTTGAAGTGGGGTATGCCTTGTTCGTAGTCAAGAAACTCTGGATCGTCTGGGCATAATACGGCATCACTACTTATAAACGCGCCAGCAAGTAGAGCCTTGCCTCGGAGTTCTGGGTACCACCAGCCGTGGGGTACTCGGATATGCCCTTCTTTCATAGACTCCTGAACCAGTACCTTCGCAGTGACTTCTCCCGTCTTGGTCTCTAGTTTTACCCAGTCGTTATCGGCTATATTTTGTCGGGCCGCGTCTTTTGGATGCATAAATAACTTGGGAGTTGGCATTCTTTTTCGAAGCACTTCAATCTGGCGTTGTCCGGTTTGGAAAAAAGCGTCTTCTCGCACACCGGTAAACACGTAATAGGGATACTCCTCGCTGACCGCTGGCCCTTCCCGGTAGTAAGGCAGTGGATCAAATCCGAGTGCTTCCAACACACTGGACTTCAATTCGACTTTTCCCGATGGAGTTGCAAAACCTGTTTTTCGGTATTTACGGAATTCGGGAGGTTGTACGTACATGTAATTTTCAGCAGAGAACTCGGCAAATGTTTTACCGGTCGGTGAGAGACGATAGTCGAGAACGTCCTCGACGGTTTCCCAGGGAAACAGCTCGCCAAATCCGAACCGATGACCGAGGTCGCGCCAGAACTTGAAGGTACTGGATGATTGCTCGGGAGGTTCAACCGCTTTTTGGGAAACGGTCAGCCCTAGTTTCCAGTTCCACATATCTGAGACATGATTTCTTTCGCTAAAGACATCGCCTGGTAACACATAGTCCGCCAACATTGCTGTTGGTGTCATAAATATTTCGTGAGTAACAATGAGTTCCTGGTTCAACATACCTTTGAGAATTTGATGCTGGTTGGGGTAGCTCATTAATGCATTGTTTCCAAGCACAAAGAAGGCTTTGACGGCATAGGGTTTTTCAGTAGCCATGGCGCGGAATGTGGCACTCGGATTAGCCATATAGCATCCCATTACGATGTCCGCATAGGGATAACCAAACACTCGCTCCGTCGCATCACTCAACATATCCTGCGCGCGATAGGTGTAAGCCGGATGAATGTCGGCGCCGAGTTGTTTATCGCGTTGTTCCTGACTGAGCATTTGGTGGTTACCCAGTTCAGATTCTGAAATATAATTGGGGTCAAAGCCGCTAAATATTTCTCCACCCGGAACATCAATATTACCGGTTATTGCCCGGAGTATACCTTGAAGTCTGATAGCAGATGTCGATGAGATCTGCATGTCGGTTATAGGTGTCCAGGGAATTACCGCGCTGTCGGCAGTTGCGTAAGTACGTGCGGCAAGTGCTATCAGTTCAGCGTCGACCCCGGTAATCTCCGCTACTCGATGCAAAGGATATTCGTTAGCTCTTACACATAGCTCTTCAAACCCCGTGGTGTGTTGCTTGACAAACGCCTCGTCATACAACTTTTCGTTGATGATGACATTCAGCCAACCGAGACACATCGCGGCATCCGTACCCGATCTCAAGCTTAGATGCAGGTCGGCAACCTCAGCCTGTTCTGATACACGTGGGTCTAGCACGATAACTTTAGCGCCATTGGCCCGTGCTGCGTTGATCATGTTATAAATGGGTGTCCAGCTGTGTTTACGCGGGTTATGGCCGAACAAGACGATGCATTTTGAATTGGCTATATCTGCAAAAGGGAACCATCCATAGGTCATTTTGTTCACGGCTGCAGTATTGCCTGCACACAGCGATACGCCACTAATATAATTTGGGCTGCCCAGCGCATTCATAAATCTGCGGTCCATACTATGGGTCGTCTGGGTATTCCAGCCCGACGTCGATACAGCGAAAGACTCGGGGCCATACTTTGCAATCACAGCTTTAAGACGCTCTGCGATTTCATTCATTGCTTGCTCATAGGAAATCTCTTCCCACTTGTCTTCGCCGCGCTCGCCCACTCGTTTTAGGGGCTTGGTTAATCGATCTTTGTGATTGTGTACCTCGGGTGCGGCTGTTCCTTTATAGCAGACGTTTTTGGCGAGTGCGGGATTGTTATGGGCTCTAATCTTGACAAGTTTACCATTCTCTGTTTCTGCGCGAAGTTGGCAGCCAATGTCACAAATTGTGCATATGGTGTATTTATTTTCTGTCGTTGTTTTGCTCTGTTTATTCGCCATAGCGGTTCCTTTACGTAATGATCAGCGCTTCAGATCTGCGTTGCGAGCCAGCTCAAGTAATATCGAGAGGACTTCTTTTTCGTGACCAACCGGGCTTCCGTTTCCGATCGCGCGGCCCAAGCCCAAGCCTATCAATGCCTCAAAAATGGTCCGATATATCGCGTTAAATTGAGGATCATCGAGGAGTTTTCCGTTAGCCAAAACGGCTTCGGGAGTAAACAGGGTCGAGCCATCAGCAATCGCTGCAGCGAGTCGACTGCCAAATTGTGGGTCGTTGCGCGACGCCAGCCAAAGTTCAATAACAGCCTTAAATTCAGGCTTACTAATATGGCTGTGGCCCTGCAATACAAAGGACTCTAGTCGTCCAGCTTGGGTTTCTTCCTCCTCAGCCTGTAAGAAATTATCATAGACGCTGTGAAGTGCACTGATAAATAGCTCAACGATATCTGGGAAGTGGTGATTGAGAGCGCCTCTTGTGAGCTGAGCTCGTCGACAGACCTCGACGCCCGTTGTTCTGGTAAACCCGACTTCCACGAGGGAATCAATGGCGCTGTTAACAAGCCGTGTTTTCGTCGCTTGACTTCGAACGTCGTTAAGATTGCTATTCGTTTGAACATTCATGAAAAAAGCATACACTCATGTATGTATGTGTGCAAATAATTGCGCAAATTGATAAACAAGGTTGGTCCAATCCTCTATCTGTAGAACCTGAAGGTATGTTTTTGAAATGTAGTTCAAATACGGATTGCTGTGGCTCTTATGCCACTATTGCTACTATAAATGCCTGAAAAAAAGGCTGCAGGGACCTCGAGTAACTCGTTGTACGGGCTTACTGTTGAGCTGCACAAGTCAAATTCTTCTGCTAAGATTTGCAGGTCTAGCGATTTGAGGCGGGGGAAAGTTTCTTGATTACTATTAGGGATGCAAACGCCTCTGATTGTCATAAGTTGGCAGCATTAGCTAGGAAGACGTACAGTGATGCTTATTCTGTCGACACGAGTCGGTTGCAGTTACACACGCATCTAGAAACGAAGCTTTCAGATCAATGTTTATCTAGAATGCTGGATCAGGATCATTTTTTATCGCCGAAATCGAAGATGAGTTAGTAGGCTATTTCCAAGTAGGAAAGGTGGACAATGATTACCAGTCTAACAGTGACAATATTGCCATAGGAGTGGACGACGTAGCATTACGTCGAGCCTATGTGCTGTCTCGATTTCGAAGTTTGAAACTCGGTACTCAGCTCATGAACATGGTGTTAGCTTACAGTCGTGTAAAGGCGAATGTATTTCTAACTGTATGGGGGGAGAATTATAGCGCTCGGAAGTTTGATCGGACTTTCGGCTTTGACACAATCGGTGAGTCCCCTGAGTGCGGTGACGATGGGAAGCTTTTCGGATTTGAGCAAATAAGGTCAAAAAGAAAGATTATATAGTAACGAATTTAGATTTACGGACGGATGTATTTTTAAGGAAAACTGGTTTTTAAAGTCCAGACTAACCATTATATGAAGTTCCTTTGGCGAGCTCGAAGTGTTGGGAAACCAAATACCTTTGTCTTCGAAATTTATTGTCGCTAATTCCATATGTCTTCATCGTCATATGTTGTTGCAGGGGTCCTTCTAGCTAAATACTATCGCGGCTCTTTACGCACGTTAATACTCGAAGAAAAACTAGCCTTAGCTTATTTCTGAATATTTTCGAGGTTTTGGATCTGCTTATAGATTTCTTCAGCGTCAGCTGTAATCATAGCGTAGCTTTTCATATTTCCATTTCGCTGTGCCTGCATCGCTTGCTCAAGCTTTATATCATACGTTTTCCGAAGCTTTTTTGTTGGGTCAGATTTAAATATGGAAAACATTTTTTTGCCTATTTAGTCGTTGTAAGTTTGCATACGGTTAGTTCTATATACGGGGAGTTTAGGAAAACGGATGATAATTCTGTTTACGGCACCTCAGTAATAAAATTGCACAGCGAGAACCTCGACGTGGAAACGTGATATTACTCAATCCATTATTATTAGTACATCATACTAGCTGCTTAGCTTTAGCTGCGTGTATCGTGGGCGCTTTAAATTTAACCATGAAATGGAGTTTACATGACAGAAAAAACGGAAGCTAAAGGCCACTCTGAAGAGTACTTTGGGACAAATAGAGATTACTGGTACAATTTTGATTTTTTGGAATTAATGGCTAAAAGGTGGAATCTGTCGTCGAGAACATCTTTGCTAGATGTAGGCTGTGGTCAATGCCACTGGAGTGGTCTCTTATCAGATTTTTTACCTCGCGGAGCCAGTGTTGTGGCCGTCGATAACGACAAGAAGTGGTCAAAAGGTCATTCCCAATTAACACAGAGGTTCCGAGAAAAAAGTCTGAATTTTTCTATTCAATACGCAGACGCATATAGTCTTCCTTTCGATGATAACTCGTTTGACGTTGTAACAGGGCAAACGGTGTTGATACATTTAAAAAGTCCAGAAAAAGCCTTGCTTGAAATGAAGCGAGTATTGAAGCCTGGTGGAATACTAATTAGTGCAGAACCAAATAATATTAGTCAGAGGATATTTAAAGACGCCATATCTAATACTTACTCTATTGAAGAAAGAATCGAAATGATAAAGTACGGTATGGTAGAAGAGGAGGGGAAAATAAAGGCGGGTAATGGGGATAACTCGTTAGGAGATATGGTTCCGGGTCTGTTTAATGCTGTTGGCCTAAAAACTATCCAAGCGTATTTGTCAGATAAATGCAGCACCCTGATACCTCCGTACGCCTCAGATGAAATGAAGGCGACTACGCACTGGATAACTGACGAGAGTGATTTTAAGAGCGATATGGATACGGAAATCAAGGAATACTTCGGTCTTCATAAAGGGAAGTACGATGATCTTTTTGATAAATTACTAGAAAGAGAACAATTTGATAAGGAAGAACTTAGACGCGCGATAGAAAACGAATCTTATCATTGCGCAGGTGCTGTCGTGATGTATCTTGTTTCGGGAATAAAAGAATAGGTGAAGATGTTTTTGGCGACCATGATACAAGTCTCTTGATTGTTAAACATGCAGTTCTTGTTCTGTTGAATTCCTATCCTTTAATCGACATCAAAAATACAGCTGACATGAAGCCGTAATTTCAGCGATCAGTACTTTAGCAAAAGGGCAGCAGTGGTTCTCGACAGTTACGTTGTAGGTATGGCGCATAGTTTACGAGTAAATATTAAAGGCTTGTATGACATACAGAGAAATGTGCGAGAAAAAAATGTTTCAGAGTTTCGGATTCGGGAAATAATACGGAGTTTATTAATGAGTCTTTATGATAGCCAATAATCAAGAAGTATCGGTTCACAGAAAGCGAAATAAAAACCTCGGTGTTATGGAATTAATTGCCATAGCGCTCGGTGGTATGGTTGGTGGCGGGATATTTACCATATTGGGTATTTCTGTCTCGATGATTGGGGTGTTCACGCCAGTCGCAATCATCCTAGGCGGTGCTCTGGCCTCACTCGCCGCCTACTCATACATAAAGTTAGGTGTCTATTATAAGGATGAAGGTGCAAGCTACGCATTCTATAAACGAACATTTTCCGACTCACCTTTTGCTGCATCACTTGTGGGGTGGTGGGTGATTTTTGGATATATTAGCACCATTGCGCTTTACGCCTATACTTTTGCGTCATATGCCATCAGTAGTTTTACATTTGCCGACGACGAATGGGTAAGAAAATGGGTTGCAGGGCTCATTATTTTAGTCTTTACCCTGATTAATGTCTGGAGTGTAAAAGGCATGGGGAAAATTGAGGATGTTATGGTTTATACAAAACTACTCATTCTCCTTGTCATATCATTTGTTCTCATCAACAGTAGTCAAACCACATTGCCCGCCTTAATTGAGAACGAAACTACGTCTGGCATTTTGCCTATTCTTATTGTTGCATCGCTAACGTTCGTTGCCTATGAAGGTTTTCAGCTTGTTATTAATGCTGTCAATGAAATGGAATCTCCGGAAATCAATATTCCCTTGGCAATTAATTCATCCATCGCGATCGTGACGCTGATTTATGTCGTTATATCAGTCGCTGCTATTCTGGCGATTCCCTTTGAAGAAATAGTTCGAAATAAAGAATATGCTTTGGCATCGGGTGCGAGTCATGTGTTGGGGCATTGGGG
>JBLHNZ010000106.1:0-10388 GCA_047623245.1 Oceanicoccus sp.
TTTTTCTTGGGCCAAGTGGCGGACATATAGAATTGTCCGACCCTGTCTTTTCGATGTTAGATAAAATTGTAGCGAAAACGAAATCAGTGAATACCGATCACATTCCAGAAAATAAATTTGGCGGCTGTGGAAAATATCACAAGGAATTGGTTAGCGCAGGTTGCGGTGGTCCGTATATATTATGGGATAGTGTCAACTGTGGATAGCGAGAGCTAGTCTGCTTGTGAGTAAGTTCTTGTTCTGCGCGCTAAATTGTTGTGGGTGGTGTTGTATCGGGGAAATGAAGTTGATCGGCGGAGTAAGAAGGGAGAATATCTGGGTATTCTCTCAGCCTTTCACGTTGTTGCGCAAAGTATAACTCTATCTCATTTTGCAGTTTCCGGAAATCGGGATTGTCGCGTAAACTATCGAAAAAAACCGAATGTCGACTGGAAAAATGATTGATAGCTCGCGTCTCAAAGGTCTTACGTAATATCTTTATTGCTTCCGATTGTTTGTCTTGCAGAATATAAAGACGAGTTAATTGTAAACCCACTTCGTTTTCTCCCAACAACTGTTTATCATAAAGTTTACTTTCTAATTGTTTGATAATACGGTTAAGCTGATTTTTTTCGCCGAGTTTTTTTGCAAGATAGCCTTTGACAAGTAGGGTGTCGGCCTCATCGGTTGCCGTCGGCGAACCATCGATTCTTTGCTTTCGCATATTCAAGAGCAGGGTGGCTTTTTCAAAATTTCCTTCTAATATCTCTTTATAATTACCGATGATGGCTGGTATTTCTATTTCGCTAGATGCTTCGACCAAGCCGATTATTTCGTCGCTTTTTTCTTGTGCAAGTAACCACCGAAACTGTAGTTCTGGCCCAAATGATGCGGGGACGATTTCCGCCGCCCTCTGGAGCCAGATTGCGGCTAGGTCGAATTCACCTAAATCGGTAAATATCTGTCCGATAGATCTTGCTGTAGTAAATTCTGGTCTATCGATCCACATGTTGTAAAAAACTTGAGCCGCTTTGACGAGGTCGCCCTCGACCCAGCGATAGTGCTTAGCGAGACCTAAGCGGCCGATATAAGATGTTGGGTCGAGCTCTAATACGTCGTCTGTCGTTTTCTTGGATAGTCGAAAATCTCCATTTTCTCGGTACGCTCTCGATAACATGCTTATCACGACCGTGGATAACGGATCAATTAAACGAGCAGTTTTTAGCAAATTGATTGCTTCAGAGCTTCGAGGAGGGTCAGCCAGTAAATAGACATCTTGTAGCCAGAGGTAAGCTTGTAGATATTGAGGATTACTCGCTAGCGCTCTTTGCAAGTAATCAATGGCCTTCGGGATATTTTGAGTCATTCTGTTAACAAAACCAAGAGTGGCCAAGATTTCCGGAAAATTAGCACTAGAAGATTCTAGAATGCTAATGGAGTCAGCAGTGTTTGTATAATAGACCTCTGGGAGAATTGTTCCCCAAAGTACTCTCAACAAATAAGAGTCAACAAGGCCGCTGTGGGCCAACAAATAGGCGGGGTCGTACTGAACCGCTTTTTCAAAAGCAGCGGAAGCTTCTTTCATCTCCACCCGTTCTCGGTTAATAAGTAAATATCGCCCTTTCAAATATTCCTCGTAGGCTGAAATATTTGTGGTGCCGTAATTAGCTAGGGTATTTGGGTTTAATGTTAACAGCGAAGGACTTATAGTTTGAGTGACCGTCTTTGCTATTTCCGTTTGCAAGTCGAAGATTTCATCTAAGTCGCGATCATATTGTAGTGAAGAGACTTCGCTACCCCCTTTGGTTTCAATGAGCCGAATATTAATACGCACTCGGCCTTTCGTTTTTTGAACAGAGCCCTCGAGAACATGACTAACGGTGAGAATCTTGCCGATCTGACGTGCATCGATTTTGTCGTCGTTAAACTGAAAAGACGATGTTCTGGAAATTACGCGCAATCCATCTAAGCGTGATAGGCGGGTTAATATCTCTTCGGCGATTCCTTGGCTGAAATAGTCGTTGTTCGGATCGCTGGATATATTAACAAAAGGCAACACCGCGATACCGGGTTTCATTTCGACTTTTTGAGTTGTCGTCGTTATGTCGATTTCACTGGGCTGGCGAAAAAACAAGCTTGAAAGTATAGCGATAAGCGTGAGTGCGACGAGGAAAGCTGCGCCAATGCGCCATTTTTTTTGAAATAAAAAGCTTTGTGGTTTCAGGTCACCAGGTTTTGTTGAAGACGTCTGGAAATCAATGTCACATATCAGCCGGTAACCGCGCTTTGGCAATGTTTCTATATATTGACGAGGTTCGGAAGTGTCCTGAAGTGCTACTCTTAACTCATTGACGGCTTTGGAAACTTGAACGTCAGTAACGATCCGGTCGGACCATACGGATTCGTGTAGTTGGTGGCGAGTAACGACCGCACCAGAGTGTTCGCACAGCAACAATAGAACGCTCGCCGCCTTTGGACTTAAACGAGTCACCTGACTTTCCAGTGATAGGTCGCCAGTGTCTACGTCGAATAGAAAATGCTTGAGTCTTATGATTTTGGTCGTGTTGACTGTAATGCCCATTATTAGCTCTGTTTTAGTCCCTTTAGTGCCTTTAGTACAATGGATTCGTTTTTCATGGGCAGATTAAAAGGCATCATTTAGAAAGTCCAGCATTCATTATTTCTTGCATTTTTTTTGTCTCATTTCCATGCGAGAATTTGGGAATTTCTTAGCGCGTCGATTCCTGTATATGGATATAGAGCTGAAGGGACTCTGGAAACCCAACGAGCTAAATTCTTCGCCGTTTCTTTTGAGCGCCTATGCTCTTCCTTACAGTCACGGCGCAGGTGCAGCAATGACGCGTTTGCAGCATCTAGTGATAATGGTTCAGATAACGTAATATTAATCGCTCTTACGGCATTTTGATTTCAGCCCGTGAGTATTGTTGGATACATTCGCATTTTAGAAGGAACACCGAAAGCCATGAACCCATACAATAAGTACGTCATGCCACACATCATCAATTTGGCGTGTGGTGCAAAACCAATTGTCAAACAACGTCAAAAAATCGTGCCTCAAGCTAGAGGGCGAGTTCTGGAAGTGGGCATGGGTTCCGGTTTAAACATTCCCTTTTATGACAGTAAAAAGGTCGATTTCGTTTGGGGGCTGGAGCCGTCTCTGGAGATTCGACAGTTAGCGGCAGAGCGAGTAAAGCAGGCGGCTTTTGATATAAAGTTTATCGATTTACCCGGAGAGAAAATACCTTTGGAAGATAACAGCGTTGATACGATCGTGTTGACTTACACGCTTTGTACTATCCCGGATGCTGACGCTGCGCTACAGCAAATGCGCCGTGTATTGAAGCCGGACGGAAAAATGTTGTTCTGCGAGCATGGTGAAGCACCTGATCTGCACGTACGGCGCTGGCAAGATCGGGTCAATCCCCTGTGGAAAAGTCTATGTGGTGGCTGTAATCTTAATCGCTCAATTCCCCAATTGATCGAAAAAAATGGCTTTAATATTGGTAATCTGGAACAGCAGTACTTGGCGGGAACACCAAAATTCGCCGGATATAACTATTGGGGAGAAGCGAGTAAATAGAGGTACTTGTCGTTAAAACCCCAATAAGCCAGTTAGCTGGTAAACGCCGACCGCAGCACCGTAGGCTAGCAGTCCGTAGGCGATAAACATTTTCACCGATAATGACATAGAGCCACTTTCTTTCGAAAGTACCGCCATTGTTGATACGCACATTAAACTAATAGCAAAAAAGACCAACAACGCAAGTCCCGAGCTAAGCGATAAACCGCTCGCTTGAATTTGGTCTACGAGGGGAACCATGTTTTCTTCGGCGCCTTCGATACCAAACATTGTGCCCAATGTGCCGACGAATATTTCACGGGCCAGGAAGGATGTGAGTATGGCAACACCATAACGCCAATCGAGGCCTAAGGGGGCAAATATAGGCTCAATAAACTGACCTACTTGGCCGAGCCATGAGGCGCTAAGATCGGCACCGTAGTTTGGAAAATAACCCAATATCCACACGACGACTGTCACAGCAAAAATGATTTTACCGGCCTTGGTAACAAAATGCTTACTGCGGTTCCAGGCATTACGAATCAAAGGTTGCCAGGAGGGTAGTCGGTAGGGTGGCATTTCGAGCACGAAGGGAACATCGCTGTATTTGTCTTTACTAGTGCGTGAAACCAGGCCAGTAACGAGCAGTGCACACATCATCCCGAAGAAATAAGCTAAAAACATCACTAGTCCTTGCAGACCTACAAGGCCCCCTAATAGCGTAGTGGAAGGGATGAATGCGGCTATCAATAACGTATAGACCGGTAACCTTGCAGAACATGGCATCATGGGTATGGCCATGTAAGTCAGTAGGCGTTTTTTTGGAGAATCGATAGAGCGCGCCGCATATATTCCGGGAATGGCACAGGCAACTCCAGACAGCATGGGAATGAAACTTTTACCGGTAAGCCCAAATATACGCAAAGGTCTGTGGCATATTAACGCCGCGCGAGCCATATAGCCTGAATCTTCGAGAATACCAATAACTAATGTTAGAACAAAAATCTGTGGAACAAAAACCAGAAATGCACCGATACCACTGAACAATGCATCGGCAGTAAAGTCTCGTATTATGGGGTTACTTATGGCGGGTACAACCCAATCAGACAATATGCCAAGCCCCCCCTCAACCGCATCCATCATGGGCGCCGCCCAAGTGAATATTGACTGAAACAATAGGTACATAATGACAAAAAAGGCCAGTCCCCCGGTTGCTGAATGTAGGAAAAAGCCATCCAGTCGAGCTTGTGAGCGAATAAGTATGTCGCCTTTGGCGCCAAATCGCTTGGACATCTGATGGGCATTGCCCCGAAGTAGTGTGTCGGGCGTGTCGGCAATGCCTTTGTGGATGCTGGCTTTTGGATGGTCAATGTTACTTTTGAGGTGACCTAATGCCGCTTCAATACCTGTTCCAGCACGTGCTGAAATGGGAAAAATGGGAGCTTGGATTTCCTTGGCGAGGCCGTCGAGATCAATACTAATATCATGTTTTTTAAGCACATCCATCATATTCGCTAAGACGGTGACTTGCTTGTGATGCCTTTCACATTCACGTATTACCTGCAGAGTGAAATACAAGCTCTTTTCCAGGCGGGTAGCGTCAATAAGACACAAAACCTGGCTGACTTGTGGATCTTCCAAAGCTTGCTTGAAGTACTCGACGGCAATCCGTTCTTCCCCAGAGATAGGTTGCAACGAGTACGTTCCGGGGAAATCAATCAGGGTGTGATCTGGCAGCGCCTGCAACTGCCCAGAGCTAACGTCAACAGTGATGCCGGGAAAGTTACCGACTTTTTGGTGAAGACCCGTTAAACGATTAAATAAGAGGCTTTTACCAGAATTGGGGCTTCCAATGAGTATGATTTTACTCATTTACTGGTTATCTTGCTGACTGCAATGTGCGCGGCAACCTCGTCGTCGAGACTAAAAATAGTATTGCTCACCCGGAAGACTTTAGGTGCTGAGAAGGCAGGAGATTGCAAACAGGTTACCGTTTCTCCGGGATGAAAACCCAGTTCCATCATTCGAATACGGTAACTTTCAGCTAAAGCGTCATCAAAGTGCTTGATAAGGCATCGTTCGCCGGCCTTGAGAGACCATAGTGAAATGGGCGATGTGGTCACTTTGAATATTCCGGAAGTAAAGAAGAGCTAAGATACTAATACGAAAGATTCTCATTTGCAATTGATTTAGCGGTGATTTTCCCGTATTTGGCTCGATTGGGTCGGCGATCAAACGGCTAAGATCTGCGCATGTTTCCGACTATTGATATGGGCTTTGCGTTTTATGTTCAGGGACACAATGTATTGAAAAAGATCTCTTACAGAGCTGCGGAACATTCCTTTTAGCTCTTGCTGATGTTTCGAAGAGTGATTGTCAAAGCCCTGAGCTTTAGCAGGGCTTCGGATAAGTCCTCCTATGCTGCTGTTAGCTGTAGCTTGCCGGATTCATATTCATTGATGAGTCGAGAAACCAATTCTTCAGTCGATACAACTGCTTTTAGCGCACCGATTCCCTGACCGCAGCCCCAGATATCTTTCCAGGCTTTGGTTTTGGTGTTGCCACCGGAGCCAAAGTTCATTTTCGACGGATCGCTTTTTGGCAAGTTTTCAGGATCTAAGCCGGCTGCTTCAATCGATGGCCCAAGGTAGTTGCCATGCACACCGGTGAATAGGTTGGTATAGACAATATCGGAGGCGGCGTAATCAACCAAAGCTTGCTTGTACCCGGGGTCGGCATTGGCTTCTTTGGTGGCAATAAAAGCGGACCCGATATAAGCGAGATCGGCACCCATCGCCAATGCCGCGAGCACTGCTTTGCCGTTGGCAATAGAGCCAGAAAGCAATAATGGGCCATCAAACCACTCTCGAATTTCTTGAACTAAAGCAAAAGGCGATAAAGAACCAGCGTGTCCGCCAGCCCCGGCCGCAACAGCAATAAGACCGTCGGCGCCTTTTTCGATCGCTTTTTTAGCAAAATGGTTGTTAATGATATCGTGTAATACGATACCGCCATAGGCATGAATACGGTCGTTTACATCGACTCTGGCGCCCAGAGAGGTGATGATAATGGGCACTTTATATTTTTCGCACAAAGCGATATCGTCATCCAGGCGGTCGTTGGAGCGATGCACGATTTGATTGACTGCAAAGGGAGCTGAAGGTTTGTCTGGGTTTGCTTTGTCGTAAGCGGCGAGCTCTGTAGTGATTCTTTCCAGCCATTCGTCCAGCAACGCAAGTGGCCTTGCATTTAGGGACGGAAACGAGCCTACAATCCCAGCTTTACACTGCGCGATGACCAAGTCAGGATTGGAAATAATAAATAATGGTGAAGCTACAACAGGTACCGACAATCGGCCTTTCATTATCTCTGGTATCGCCATGATTGATTTGCTCTTTGAATAAAAATTGAAGTTTAATATGCATAAATTTGCATATCAATCTATTTTTTAGAAATTATGCAATTTTTTGCATAAAAGACAAAAAAGACAGGTAAAATGTTTTTTTGTTACTGAGCTCAGTTATGGCACTTTCTCACGCAATATTAACAGCCCTCCTCGAAGAGAACCTAACAGGCTATCAGCTTGCGAAAAAGTTCGATGTGTCGCTGGGTTTTTTTTGGCGAGCGTCTCATCAACAGATCTATCAGGAATTAAAACGACTCCACCGGGATGAAGAAATCCAAGCGACTGAAGTTGAGCAATCTGGGAAGCCCAACAAAAAGATCTATTCTCTTACTGATGAAGGTCGACAGCGTCTGGATCGTTGGGTGTTGGCTGAAACCAGACCGCGTGCTGGCAAAGACGAACTATTCGTCAAAATGTATAACGTGGGACATTCGTCCGCCGTGGCTATTATCGATACTGTTCGGGAGCGGCGAGAAGAGCATGAAAACCGGTTGTCGCTATATAAAAAAATCGAAGACAGAAGCTATCGGGACCCCTTTGGGCTTCCCGATAATAGGAAGGGTATTTATCTCGCCCTATCAGCGGGTATCCGGCAGGAAGAGATGTTCATTGCTTGGTGCGATGATGCACTAGCCCTACTTGCGACGGTGAAGTCTCCTCCGTAATGAATAGGGTTACATTTCGATTCCACTTTAGTACAGATTACTTGACGCTTTACCTTGCTGTTATTCAGTAAATAAAGAGCTGGTTTTCCAGCCTATACTGAAGGCCTATTATACGGAGGCCGGCAGAATATTTCATGATAGAATGGGGCCTTCATAAACCCAGTTTCCATTGCATTTTGACACTGAATACTATTTGCTTGATCGTTCAAATGGATCGTTTTGAACTAGTTATTCAGAGGCTTGAAATGACTACTTACCGAGGCCTCAATGCTCCACAAAATCTATTTTTTGACGCCTTTCTTCACTCGGACGATTCAGCTTTTAACGCTAGTGATTTGCAGCTTTTACGTACCTTTTTGTCTGGCTTTGGCAACCGATAATATTCGGTTTGACAAATTATCCGTTGAAGATGGTTTGTCGCAATTATCTGTGACGAGTATTTTGCAAGATCAGTATGGGTTTATGTGGTTTGGTACACAATACGGCTTAAATCGTTTCGATGGTTACAACTTTCAAGTATTTAAGCATGACGGTGAACGCAGCGACGTCACGCTATCTGCCAATTTTATTCGCAGTATCACTGAAGATCCTGTCGATGGGAGTTTGTGGATAGGCACAGGTTCTGGCGGCATCAGTCGTTTTGATCCGTCAACAGAATTGTTTACTCTCTATTCGCACCGGCCCGACGACCCTTATAGTTTGAGTCATAATGCTGTTCGCGCGATTTTCATCGACAAAAAAAATACTATTTGGGTTGGTTCGGACAATGGTATCGATCGGTTCGATCGAAAAAGTCAACGATTTCATCATATTGAAATAGCTGCGGGTATAGCGGGGCAAGTGCGCGATATCGTTGAAGATCCACAAGGAACACTGTGGGTTGCAACCAATAAAGGGCTTTTCTATAGAACGTCCGAAAGCGAAAAATTTATCTTGATGTCGTTAGGGACAATTGATAGCCGCAGTGAGATTTCAAGTTTATTGATCGATAACAAAGGAGGTCTGTGGATAGGTACTTTTAATCTGGGTCTGCTTTATCAAAAAACGGTTGGTGGAGAAATACAACATTTTCATCACCAAGTCGATAGCCCCTTCAGTTTGTCTCACAATTCTGTTCGAGACATTTTACAGATGCGAGATAATTCCATTTGGATTGGCACCGATAGTGGCCTAAATGTATTGCAGCAATCTGATGATTCAAGCTTTCTGCATTTTTACAGTGAAAAGAGTGTTGAAGACAGTCTATCCTCAAGTATTATTTCGGCGTTATACCAAGATAAATCGGGAATTATTTGGCTCGGCACGTGGACGAATGGCATCAATAAGGTCGATTTACAAACAATTCAGTTCACTACCATCAACTCTGATTCAGAACGTGGGTCGTCGGGAATTACTCAAGGGCAAGGCAATACCATTTGGTTTGGCGGTTCAACGGGTTTGCGCTATCTGAAAGATCAGCAGCTAATACCTAAGGCCATAACTCATCAAAGCAGCGTCGACAATGCTGCATTGCGCAACCAAGTTACCGGCATCGATTATTCTGCACAGGAGCCTGTGATTTGGTTGGGCACGCGGCTGGGTTTAAGTCGTTACCACGAGCAAGATCAGTGGCTTGAATCCGTGGCGCTGAAAGACACGTCAATCTATTCGGTAAAAGAGGATCTCGACGGCAGTATTTGGGTTGGTGCCTATAACGATGGCCTCATACATCTCGAACGCGACAGTTACGAAATCATTGCCCGATACAAAATGCCCTCGATTATTCATATGTGGCAAGAAAAACAGGGGCAGTTATGGGTCGCAACGGGTGATGGATTGTTTTGGGTTAATGCCCAGAGCAATGAACTTGTGTCCTATCGGTATCAAGCCGAGCTCACTACAAGTATTAGTCAGAACTCGGCCACTTGGATGCATAAGGACTCATCAAACCGATATTGGGTCGGAACGCATGGCGGCTTCAATCAAATGACGCTGGAAAATGGTGACCCTCGCAAAGCGAGCTTTACGGCATACGCTATCAAAGACGGCTTAGAGTCGGATGCGGTGGGAGCTATTCTAGATGATATTAATGGTGACTTGTGGATAAGCACTACAAGCGGCATTAGTCGATTTAGCCCGGAAACGAAACAGATTACGAATTTTGGCTATACCGAAGGCGCGTTGAAGGGCGGTTATTACGCCGGATTTGGTCTGCGCGCCAATGATAAACAGATTTTTTTTAGTGGCCCGTCAGGCTTAACATCATTTTCGCCAGAAAACATTCGTCAAAGCAATTTTAAGCCACCGGTCTATTTTAATAAACTCAGAATATTCAACCAAGACATAGAGTTGTCGAACAGAGTGTTGAACTCTCCCTTGCAGCAACCTCTATTCTTACAAAAAAGCCTTGAGCTGGACTATAGCCAATCCGTTATTTCTTTGGACTTTACTGCTCTTGATTATGCTATGCCACAAAAGAACCGATATGCTTTTCGTCTGGCGGGTTTCGAAAAACGATGGAATTACGTTGACGCCCAACGGCGCTCAGCCACTTATACAAATCTCGATCCTGGTGAGTATGAATTGCATTTACGCGGCACAAATAAAGACGGTATATGGAGCGACCGCGATACGATCTTGAATCTAATAATTAACCCGCCGTGGTGGATGACATGGTGGGCGCAGCTGTCGGCATTTTTATTAATCGCTGTGTCGCTGGTCGTCGTATATCGTTTGCGAGTTCGAGGCCTCAATGTGCGCTCGGTAATGCTGAGCCAAT
>JBLHNZ010000107.1:0-10316 GCA_047623245.1 Oceanicoccus sp.
TGTATGACTGTGGGGGCGATTTTAATTTCTGAAGCGCGAGACAGCGCTTGAATTTCAAGTTGACGATCGATACCCAACTCGCCACTATTTTTCGCGTTGATCCTCAGCACAAATTTTTTATCGGATGTTTCTATCAGAAAACTAAGATTGGTTAAACCACCCGGCAGCTCCCTTGATAAGAACGGCCTAGAGCTCGACCAGAGCCGCCAAGTATCCAGCGCGTCCTGAATGCGAGAATTAGTTATGGAGTCGCCAAACATAGTTTTGTTGCCGTCGATAAGTTATTGTCCACTGCCTATACCCAAAACACACTATTACTAAATACAACGCAAACAGGATTGCCGTCAAGTAGAGCTCTCTATCAATATAGAGAAAAATGGATATACCATCAATAACAAGCCAGTAGAGCCAGTTCTCCAGTACTTTTTTCGTCACCATGTACGTTGTAATGACGCTTCCCCAAGTTGTGAAAGAATCCACGTATGGCCACGCTGCGTTTGTATTGTTAGATAACAAATAGCCTGAGATCAATACCATAAAAGCTAGACCAATAAACGTAAGAACATGCGACCTTAATCCCCACGTTTGAATTGCTAACTCTTCTTGGCCTGGTCCTTTTCGCCATTGATACCATCCAAAGACGGCCATGAACAAGTAGTAAACTTGTAAGGCCGACTCCATCAGCAAATTCACATCCCAGAATATGACCGTATAGATTGCAGTACTAAACAGAGCTGCATACCAGCACTCAATACGCTCTTTCATCGCAAGGATTAAGTAAAGTAGCGCCAGTATTACTGCAACTAACTCCCACCCAGACATCATCAGATACGCGTCGGTAATCATTTTTCCGGTAGCAGTTTCGTTCATTAACATTTATTTCCGTTGGCAAACATCTACTTTAATCTTTCTACCTTTTAGGGCTGATCTAGGTTGCCTTCAATAAATTTACAAACGAAAATGGCACGACCATGTTGCTCGTAAGAATGCCGTATTTCATCACGTATTAAATCCATCACAACATCGTAATCACCAAATATCTGTGTACTCATGACATTGGTGATCACTTTTACTCCATCCCTCATATTGACACGATCAATAAATCCCTGAATGGCCGGTATATATTCTTCTTTTAGTGGGTACATACTTACTTCAACAGACAATTGCATAAAATTCACCGTTTTAGGAAATGACTAATTTACCGTAATTAGTTAACGCTGTAAGTCACAGACACGCCGACAACTCGAGGTTCACCCAATTGCTGGTAGCCTCCAATTGAATAATCGTTACGAGGGTCATTGGCAAATCCAAACCCTCTAGTTTCATATCGTTCATCAGTCAAATTGCGACCCCACAACGCAAAACTCCAGCTATCTTGGTCATAACTGAGACGGGCATTCAACAGTTCATAGGATAAAGATTTTTCGTCGTGACGGTTGGAAAAATAAAACGCGTCTTTACCTTCCAGATCAATTCTTGCCGACCACTGTTTAGTCATTGAATAATTTGCCCCTAGATTAAACTGATAGTTGGGAGCGTGAGCTTGATCTCGTCCGGAAATATCAACGCCGTCGGGAGTCACATAACCTTCAACCTTTGTCTCGAGTAATCCTAACGCGCCGAACAGCTGGATTTGCTCACTCAATTGCCAGCTAAAATCCGCTTCTAGACCATAATTGTCGCCTTTCGCCGCATTGTCGACGAAGTCAATAAACTCAGTTCCTTGTCCTTGGCGGACAATAACAAACGACCCCTTGACCTGTTGCTCCTTACGCTTGGTATAGAATACAGATATTCGTGAGCTCCAACGGTTATCAAAGGAGGTCGATTTTAAACCGGCTTCAATATTCCACAAATATTCAGTATCGAAATCACGTAAGCCGACGGGAAGACTCCCGTCCGTATTGACCCCCCCTGCTTTGTAACCTTTTGACAAGCTAGAATAGAAAGAGTGACTTTCGTTAAAGAGATAGTCCAAAGCGATTTTTCCACCAACCAATGCCTCATCGGTATCGATGCGAAGATCATTATTATCACTATAATCTGCATCCCACTGCTCAAACCGTAATCCCGTAATCAATGTTAGCCGATCATTAATAGCGGTATCAAGTTGACCATAGACGGCCACGTTCTGGGTCTTGTAATCACTACTGAAGGGTCCGTCGCTATAGGTATAGTTTCGCTGTAACGCTTCATCTTTGTCGGCGTAATAGAGACCAAGTACCCAGTCAGTGCTATTAGACATTATCTTTCCGGCTTGGTCAGAAACCAATCGAAGCTCTAGGCTATAGTTTTCCCGGTCACGTAGATATTGGTCGAATGAGCTATATTCGCAGAAAGAGTAATCTGGCTGACAGCCGGTAATACCTTCATATGACCAATCTTCATCATAGCTATATTCGAGCTGCGAATCAGCATAGGCTACTATAGATACAAGATTCGCTGCGTCATTCAGGCCATAATTAACCTCGATTGAAAACGCATTTGTTTCTTGCTTGTCGTCACCCGGTTCATCAGACAAGGTGTTGCGGTTATTATCTAGAGAAAATGCGTCGTAACCGTTGTTAATATCAAAATGAAATAAGCTCACATCTACGGCTAGGTCGTCACTCGCTAACCAGCGTAGTTTTATCCGACTTGTTAGCTCATCGCGATTATTCGTATCACTGCGATCAAGGAAGTTATTATCTATATATCCGTCTGACTGATGACGCTGCAGAGCGATGCGCGCAAATAACCTATTCTCAACTAGAGGGGTATTGGCCACTACTCCTAAGCTGTAGGTATTGTAATTACCGGTCGTCGCTTCTATGTATCCTGTCGTCTCGTTAGTCGGTCTATTGGTGTGAAGACTAATGACTCCGGCGAGAGCATTCGCACCGTATCGAGTTCCTTGTGGTCCCCGTAGCACTTCAACTTGCTCAACATCAAACAAGGTAGCCGCGGTACCAATTCCGCTGAAATCTACCTCATCAATCATAAACCCAACTGACGGATTGATTGGCTGAGAAAACTGACTTCGTTCGCCAATTCCCCGAATTTGGAAAAACCGAGCACGAGATGAACCGCTCGCAAAATTAACGTTTGGTGCTACGTTAAGGATATCCTCGATATGTTGTCCGGCGCGCGCTCGAATAAGCTCTTCGGTTATTACCGTCAAACTACCCACTGTCGCCTGTAACGTTGCTGGCCGGAAGTCGGCACGCACCACGATTTCATCGATAGGTTTTAGATTTTCGGCCACTACAGTCGTTGTAAAAATTAAAGTAAGAGCGCTTAAGGCATTATTGAGACGAAATGAATTTAGCAATTTTGTCATGGTTCTCTCTCGATAAAAAAAATGAAAGAGACCCGGCGGGCGATATGAAGAGGAGTTTAACTGACCTATTCCTACGCCGGTATTAACCGGATCAGGTTCAAGGGTTTATTAACGCCGACAAAATCGATGGTAATATCTCAGGCCGATGGCCACCCCTTAGGTTTTCGCCTAGAATTATAATACATTTTTTGTGGCGAGTCTCGTTAAACGATACGCGAGAACAACGCCAGAGTTAGGGTTTTCGATATTCCTGAGAAAGCAAAAATAGGGTGCGCTCACACCCGTTTACCAACGAGCGGGAAGGCCAGCCTATAAGGCTATCTAACATTGCCTGCCCGATAGTTAGGCCACCTATAACTTTAATCTAACTGTATTATCTCGTAGCTATGAGTGACTTCTACACCCGCGGCCTCCATCATGATAGATGCAGAACAATATTTTTCGGCTGACAAGCTTACTGCGCGCTTTACCTGCGCTTCCTTTAAATCACGACCTGTAACAACAAATTTCAGGTGAATTTTGACAAACACAGCTGGCACGGCATCGGCGCGTTCGGCGTCTAGCTCAGCAACGCAAGAAATGACTTGTTGTCGCGATTTCTGCAAAATACTAAGTACATCATAGGAAGCACAACCCCCCATACCCATTAGCAACAATTCCATTGGACGGGGGCCCAAATTTCTACCACCCTGGTCTTCCGGTCCATCCATGACAACTGTATGGCCTGTTTCAGATTTTGCAGAAAAACTAACACCATCGACCCAATTAACTGTTGCTTTCATTACTATATTCACTTTTAGAGAAATCAGAAAAACAGATCACAATAATATACCTGCCAAAATGTCCAACTTAATAGCTTGAGTAACACCCTTCAAACTAGCATAACAGTCCAATTGCGACCATAATCATAGCTGAGAAGGTAACCATAAAATAATTATACCACTAAGAGGACGAAAAGTTGGTCAGTGTAGCCTTAACCCCACACATTGAGAATGTGGAAGAATTTCTCAGCCATTGCCATCGCCGCCGCTACCCAGCAAAAAGTACGCTGATCTACGCTGGAGATGTCAGTGATTCACTTTACTACATCGTTGAAGGTTCCGTGACGGTCATGATTGAAGATGACGACGGCAAAGAGATCATCGTCGCCTATTTGAACAAAGGGGATTTTTTCGGGGAGATGGGCCTATTTGACGATGCACAACAACGCAGTGCATGGATTAAAGCTAAGGTTGAATGCGATGTCGCTGAAATCAGCTATGCCAAATTTCATGAGATAAGTAGAGCCAAACCCGAATTTCTTTTCGCCATTAGTAAACAGATGGCCAGCAGCTTACGAAACACGACTAGAAAAGTCGGCGATCTTGCGTTTCTTGATGTCACTGGCAGGGTTGCACGCACTTTACTCGATTTGTGTAAACAGCCCGATGCCATGACCCACCCCGACGGCATGCAGATCAAAATAACTCGTCAGGAAATCGGACGTATCGTGGGCTGCTCCCGCGAAATGGTAGGTCGTGTTTTGAAAACATTAGAAGAACAAGGTTTGCTAGAAGCAAAAGGGAAAACCATGGTGGTATACGGTACAAGATAATCGATCATGAAATACAACATTTTAAGCGAGCATACCGCTTAGGGGAAAAATACGCGCGGCAGTACCCCATGTGGCTGTATCGGTAAGCTCAAGCACCACTTTAAAAAAGAAAGACATTCCTTAGCAATAGTATCGAAAATTTTGGCTATCGCTAGCTATCCGCAGAAGACCGGGAACTTCTTCTGAAATGTACTCACTACCAAGCTAGCCAATTGAATCTGTAAATGGAGTCTGTAAATAGAAAAAACCGAGGGCAAGGTTGATCCAGACTAGTTGCCACACAAAGTCAAACCATGCGTCCGAGCTAACAGAGTCAAGATTGTACACCCAGGGATAATGCCACATCCCGACAGATCAAAACATATTCAAAAATATTAAGGCAGCTAATTACTAATCGGAGAAAAACAGAGACTTGAGCTTTTCTCCGGGATCGTCTGCACGCATAAATGCCTCTCCAACTAAAAAGGCATTAACACCATGCTCGCGCATTGCCTCAACGTCAGCTCGACTATGAATCGCACTTTCGGTAACAACAATTCGATCAGAAGGAACGTTTGACAACAATTCAAACGTTGTATTCAAAGTGGTTTCAAAAGTATTTAGATTTCGGTTATTAATACCCACTAACTTATTGCCCAAAGGTAGCGATCGCTCAAGTTCATGTTGATCGTGTACTTCTATTAACACGTCCATGCCCAATTCTTTAGCGGCAAAATTAAGGTCTGCCATTTGCTGATCTTCTAGGCAAGACACAATAAGCAGAACACAATCTGCACCAATTGAGCGCGCCTCTACAATTTGGTAAGGATCAATAATAAAATCCTTGCGTATAACCGGCAAAGAACAAGCCGCTCTTGCCGTTACTAAATAATCTTCAGAGCCCTGAAAAAAGTCCTTATCTGTCAATACCGATAAACAAGCAGCACCTCCCTGTTCATAGCTCTTTGCGATAGCTGCCGGCTCAAAAATCTCTCTAATAATACCTTTGCTGGGAGACGCTCTTTTTGCTTCAGCAATGACACCGGATTGGCCCGCAGCAATTTTGTTGCTAATAGATTGAACAAAGCCACGACAGGCGCTCTGCGCGCGTATTCGAACATGTAGATCATTGATCGATAGCAGCGCTGATCGCTCAATAATCTCTTCGCGCTTACGTTCTACGATTTTTTTCAAAATTGCGGGTGTCTTCATTATAAGCTCTATCGTAAATACTTAATTGTTAAGAAGGGCTACAGTGTCATTTTGTCGTGAAGTACATTATACCAAACTGCTTTGGTTTAGGCTTGGGAGCAGGCGGGCTGCCTTGGGGACCCACCTCAAAAAAATTAAAATTGCATAACAACTGACTCGCCCGGATTCTCGATTTTTGAGGATAAGTCTCTAAGTAATGTACTTCGAAATCCCAAAGTACGACCCCTCAAGCTTAGTCGTTAGATGATTCTTTCATTAATTGCGTCACTTGCGCGAGCTCTTTAAGCTTATCGAGGCCAGCCCCGCTCCCCAAAACATCTTGAGCTCTGCTAACCCCCTCTTCCAATGTCGACGCGACGTTAGAAGCATAAATGGCAGCACCTGCATTTAGCGCCACTATATCACCGGCGGCACTCGTCTCACCCGATAAAAGCGCCTTTATAAGTGCCAAGCTTTCTTCAGCGTTCACAACTTTTAAACCGTCCAGTTGACTCCGCTCAATACCAAATTGTTCCGGAGTAATAACATATTCATTGATTTCACCGTGCTTTAATTCAGCAACGTAGGTCTCACTGGCAATACTTATTTCGTCTAGGCCATCGGCCGAGTGCACCACAAGTATATGCTCGCTTCCCAGATCGCGAAGAACTTCAGCGATTGGCCGCACCCATTTCCTACTAAACACACCTACCAGTTGGTTTTTAACGCCAGCAGGATTTGTGATGGGCCCCAGTAGATTAAAAAGCGTACGAGTCGCTAGCTCTTTTCGTGGACCAATAGCAAAGCGCATAGCCGAATGATGATTTAAAGCAAACATAAAACCAACACCTACATGTTCGATACAGCGCGCGACTTGCTTCGGATTTATATCCAGACGCACCCCCGCGGCCTCTAACAAATCTGCCGCACCGCTATTGGAACTCACTGAACGATTACCGTGTTTCGCAACCTGGCATCCCGCCGCCGCCGCAACGAAAGTACTCGCGGTAGAAACGTTAAACGTACTGATGCCGTCACCACCCGTCCCAACAATATCGACTAAGTGATCACCACTTACCGATACAGGTAAGGCCAGCTCGCGCATCACTTTTGCGGCTCCCGTTATTTCCTCAATCGTTTCCCCCTTCATTCTTAGCGCGACCAGAAAACCTGCTATTTGTGCATCGCTACATTCGCCTGTCATAATTTGCCGCATAACTGCGACCATGCTATCGGTATCGAGTGAAATGCCGTCAATGGCTGCGGCAATAGCTGATTGTATATTCATAAATTCTCCCTACGTAATAGTATTGCCATTAACGTTTCAAAAAATTGTTGAGTAAATCGTGTCCATGCTCTGTCAAAATTGACTCCGGATGAAACTGCACTCCTTCTACGGGTAGGGTCTTATGCCGAACACCCATAATTTCATCCACTTCGCCATCGGCAGTTTGCGTCCACGCAGTAATTTCCAAACAATCGGGCAAAGACTCTTTCTCGATAATCAACGAATGATAACGTGTCGCCTCGAATGGATTTCGCAATTCGTCAAAAACGCCTTGTTGATTATGATAGATAGGAGACGTTTTCCCGTGCATAACGTTGCGAGCTCGCACAACTTTCCCGCCAAACACCTGCCCTATGCTTTGATGTCCGAGACAAATACCTAGAATAGGAATTTTATCTGAAAAACACTCTATTACTTTCATAGAAACACCGGCTTCGTTTGGCGTGCATGGTCCAGGAGAAATAACAATTTTTTCCGGTGCCAGCGCTGCTATCTCTTCCAGAGTAATTTCATCATTGCGAACAACCCTGACATCCGCTTTTAGCTCGCCAAGATACTGCACAATGTTGTAAGTAAACGAATCATAATTATCAATCATTAATAACATTATCCCTCTCCCTTACTTACCGTTACCGAACCGGATTTACCCGTATAATTGGCTGCAGATTCGTGTTTATCAAGAGCATTACTACCGTGTGTTTTTTTCTGCACCATAGCCGCGGCACTAAAGATAGCGCGCGCTTTATTCATCGTCTCCTTCCACTCCAATCGAGGCTGCGAATCTGCTACAACGCCAGCTCCCGCTTGAATATGCAATTGATTGTCTTTGATTACGGCCGTGCGTATTGCAATAGCGGTATCCATATTTCCATGCCATGACAAATACCCAACCGCGCCGCCATAAACCCCTCGCTTTACGGGTTCAAGTTCATCAATTATTTGCATTGCGCGAACTTTAGGTGCACCACTAAGGGTCCCAGCAGGTAAAGTCGCTCGCAACACATCCATCGCTGTTTTTCCTTTTTTCAATTTACCTATGACATTTGAAACAATATGCATCACGTGAGAATAACGCTCCACTACCATCTTATCTGTCAACTCCACGGTTCCAATTTCAGACACTCGACCCGCGTCATTCCTTCCTAAATCGATAAGCATTAAGTGTTCGGCAATTTCTTTGGGGTCTGCGAGTAAATCTTTTTCAAGCGCCAGATCTTCCTCTTCGTTGTAACCTCTGCGCCGGGTTCCTGCGATCGGCCGAACATAAACCGTATCATCCTCTAATCGAGCCAGAATTTCGGGGGAAGATCCGACGATATGGAAATCATCTAGATTGAGAAAATACATGTACGGGGAAGGATTAAGGTTGCGAAGAGCTCTATAGAGATTGATCGGCTCAGCAGTGAAAGGAATCGATAGACGCTGCGATATAACAACTTGCATAACATCACCTGCAAGTACGTACTCCTTTATTTTGTCTACTGACCGCTTGAAATTATTCTCTCCAAAACTGGAAACAAAATCGTCCTCATCTATAAAATCAGAGGTTTCCTGTAAATTTAACTCGGGCAAGCGCGGCGCGGCTTGCGGCAAAAGGTTAGCTAATTGATCCAAGCGTTCAAGCGCCTTCTCGTAAGCATCGGAATCACTGGGATCGGCATGCACAATGAGTTTGATAGTTCCTGCCAAATTATCAAAAACTAACACTTCGTCAGACACTAACAATAAGATATCCGGCGTGCCGATGACATCCTTCGGTGCTGTTTCCCTTAATTTTTCTTCGACTAGACGTACGGTATCATAGCCAAAATAACCGACTAAACCCCCGTGAAAAATTGGCATGCCGTCAAGTTTTGGAACGCGATACCTACATTGAAACTCTTCAATAAAAGCCAAAGGATCATCGACATTAATTTCCTCAACAACCGTGCCGTCTGTTTCGATCGTTACTGTATAACCGACAACTTTCAAAACCGTACGACAAGGCAATCCAATAATTGAATAGCGGCCCCATTTTTCGCCACCGTGAACGGACTCGAATAAATAGGAGTATTTGCCATTTGCCAGCTTTAGATAGCTGCTAAGAGGTGTATCGAGATCTGCCAGCACATCGAGGGTAACAGGAATTCGGTTATAATTTTGCTTTGCCAAGTCGGCAAAAATTTGGGCATCCATTGGTGTAGTCCTTAGAGAAAATAGTGAACAGTCAAATCATTGATCAAACAGACAGGGTTCGCCCTGTCGCTACGGTCTTAGTTGATAGACCATCGCCAGCGATTAATTTCGCGCATGCTGAGCATGCTCTGTTTGGTTTGTCTGTTCATATTGCCTGATTCTCATGACCAATTTATGCTGGCTATTGCGGCTATTACCTTACCATTTCTCCAAACCCAAAAGACTGAGATTGAGGGGTGTGGTGTTATTGTACTCAAGCAGTGCAAGGAATAAAAGACGAAAATATCACCGAATTTGATGAAGAGAACCGGTTTTCTGCCTTTAATGAAAAAAACGACTACTTTTTAGACACTCAAAAAACGCTTAAGCTTTTGAACTTGGAAAACTCAAAACCTGATCAATAGAGTCGACACCTAGAGCGATCATCACCAATCTATCGACTCCCAGTGCAACTCCTGCACAGTCCGGTAGCCCTCGGTCCAATGCCGCTAGAAACTTTTGATCTATGCCGACGTCTGGACGGTTTAGCTGCTGCCGCAGAAGTCGGTCTTTGGCGAAGCGGTCACGCTGCTCATCGGCATTTGTCAGTTCATGGTAGCCATTAGCTAATTCCATACCCCGAAAGTATAATTCGAATCTTTCGGCAACCAAAACACCTTCATCATCAGTATTCACCTTAGCCAACGCGCACTGACTAGCCGGGTAGTTATAAATAAACAAGGGACTATCTATTCCGATCTGTGGCTCAATGACTTCAGTCAGTAATAAAT
>JBLHNZ010000108.1:0-10237 GCA_047623245.1 Oceanicoccus sp.
CCGCGCTTAGCTCGCAAAGACGAATAAACAACAACCCGTCATTGCGAACGTAGTGTGGCAATCTCGTCGAGGCGAAGTACCAAGCTTAGTGCGGATTGCCGCGCTTAGCTCGCAAAGACGAATTTCTGGACCGCAACGACGAGTTTCGCCATGTGCACTAATTATTGTCCCTTTACTAATCATATTCAAATGTGAGATTTGTGAGCGCCTGATTTTTGGCATAGAATCACAATTCTTAAAAATAAAGGAAAACACAATGCTATTAAAAACGGGTGCAAGGTTAAAGAGTACGGTTTGTGATGCGCAGGTAATGATCATATCGGCTCCCGAGGAGGACGTCAGTTTAAGCTGTGGCGGCGCAGCGATGGTCGACGCCAGTAGCGAGATTGAGCAGGGCCCAGTCGATTCGGAGCATATGCTCGGTGTGCAGATTGGCAAACGATACGTCGACGAAGGCTCTAGCATGGAACTTTTGTGTATCAAACCAGGAGAGGGTTCTTTGGCCTTGAATGGAGAAACACTCCTGTTAAAAGACACCAAAAAACTACCAAAATCAGACTAGTTTTCGCTAGACTCAAGCTTGGGCAACCGGGCCTTGCCGTACAGGATTCATAAATGAATATTATGATGTTATTGGAGATGGCAAATTCTGTCTTCCCCGACCGAATTGCTTTTACTAACGCTGAAGATAAGTCGTCTATTACTTTTCAAGAGTTATTCGACAAAAGTGGGCAGGCTGCTTCGGCTGCGCAAAATTCCGGCAGTGAATATTTCGCCGTATTGGATGTAACCAGTTTGGCAATGCCTATCGGATTATTTGGAAGCGCGTGGGCGGGCTTACCATTTGTGCCAATCAACTACCGTTTAACCAAGGAAGAAATAGAGCAGCTCGTGTCGCGTATCACTCCCGCGTATTTGGTGACAGAAGACAAACGTGTCGGCGAGTTAAGCGAAATTGACAACTTAAAGGTGTCGAGCCGAAACCAGTTTCTATGCGACGTGATTCCGTCATTTAGTCAAGCCGAGCCGTGGTCGATGGACCCCGATGATGTGGCCGTACTGTTGTTCACTAGTGGCACCACTGGAGAGCCAAAAGCTGCCGTTCTCAGACAAAAGCATATGGTCTCTTATATTTTGGGGTCGGTAGAATTTGCTTCAGCAGGTGAGGAAGAAGCTGCTTTGGTCTGTGCTCCACCGTATCATGTGGCGGGTATTACGGCTGTGCTAAGCTCTGTGTATTCCGGAAGGCGCGTTGTTCAGCTACCGAATTTTAGCGCTGAGGCCTGGATTGAATTAGCGCGTTCAGAGCGTATAACCATGGCCTTTGTCGTGCCCACCATGCTAGCCCGCATTGTGGAAGCATTGGATGGATTTAGTAGCGCAGACATGCCACACCTTGCCTCGCTGTCGTTTGGCGGAGGAAAAATGCCCTTGCCCGTGTTGGAAAAAGCAATGCAGCTATTTCCAAATACCGATTTCACCAATGCCTATGGTTTAACCGAGACGAGTTCTACGGTGAGCGTGCTAGGGCCAGACGAGCATCGCGAGGCCGCCGCTAGTGACGATGACTACGTTAAACATCGCTTGGCATCCGTGGGCATTCCCTTGCCCGGTATAGAAATCGAAATTCGCAGTGACGACGGGGTCGCCTTAGGTAGCGATGAAAGCGGTGAGATTTACGTTCGCGGGGAACAGGTGTCGGGAGAATATCGAGGTATCGGTCGGTTAACTGATGACGACGGGTGGTTTCCAACCAAGGACAAAGGTTATATCGACAGAAATGGATACTTGTACCTCGAAGGGCGCGCAGACGATGTCATCGTTCGCGGTGGCGAAAACATGTCTCCCGGTGAGATTGAAGATGTATTGGTGTTGCACGAAGCAGTAGCAGATGTCGCTGTTGTAGGTATTCCCGATGAGCAGTGGGGCGAAGGGATCGCAGCCTTGGTCGTTTTGCATGCGGGAAAAGAAGTGACCGATGATGAGTTAAAGCTTTGGGTGAAAGACCGGCTGCGTTCTTCTCGCGTACCTCAGATAATTAATTATACAGACGCCTTGCCGTATACGGCGACCGGTAAATTATTGAGGCGGCAGGTTAAGATCGAACTGTGATTTGATAGCGGGTTTGTTGGTCGATTCCGCGAATTTCATTTCACGCTAAAAGCGACTATTTTTTAGCGTGAAATGAAAATAATTGCCCTTTTTGAATTGATGCTTCGCTGTGGCAATAGTTCCGCATTCTACGTTTAGTGTGCGCCACCATTTTCAAAAAAAATAACGGTATCAACGTAAATTGTGAAATAGCGTAATGTCCCACGCCACATCAATTAACCTGTTTATCCATACCTTCCCAAAAGGGCTTGCGCAATTCCGTTTTCAATACTTTTCCCGCACCCGATAAGGGTAGCGGTTGCTCTCTAAAGGTGATGGACTTAGGGCACTTGTAACCTGCAATCGATTTATGACAATGTTGTATCAACTCTGCTACTAAACCGTCCAACCCATTCGCCGTGTAGTTTGGATCCAATATCACAATGCCGTGTACCGCTTCGCCCCATTCTTGATGAGGAATACCTATAACGGCAACATCCTGAACAGCGTCGTGGCTGATTAACGCATTTTCCACTTCGGTGGTAAACACGTTTTCGCCGCCGGTGACAACCATATCTTTCACGCGATCAACGATATACAAATAGCCTTGCGCATCGAAAACGCCAGCGTCTCCGGTAAAAACCCAGCCGTCTTTCAGTGCTTTGGCGGTTTCTTCGGGTTTGTTCCAATACCCAAGCATTGCATGTGGGCCGCGCACTACCACTTCCCCTTGTTGACCGAGAGGGACATCTTTTCCTTCACCATCTAATAAACGAATATCGCTGACGGGAGTTGCGCGCCCGGCAGATTTCAATAATTCGCCCCCTTTTCGATGGTCACCTGCGCTCAAGGTTGTAATGATGGGCGCTAATTCCGTTTGACCGTAGGCTTGTACAAAATTGAGATGTGGCCATTGCTTCATCGCGTGAGCTAGAACGATAGCGGGCATGGGTGAGGCACCATAAAATATTTTCTCTAAAGATGAGAGGTCGGTTGTCGAAGCATCGGGATGGTTTAATACCATCTTTATCATCGCTGGAACTAATAAGGTGTGAGTGATGGATTGAGTCGCTATTGTTTTCAGAACCAGCCCTGCGTCAAAGGACTGAACGAACACATGTTTTGCTCCCGCTAACAGTGTTCCCATTGAACCGGCAAAGTCCGCCATGTGAAACATTGGGGCAGCGTGTAAATAAGAGTGCGTCTGGGTAATGGCAAAGTCTGGAACAGCGCCTAATGCGCTGGCCCAAATAGCCAGGTGCGATTGCATGACCCCCTTTGGAAAACCTGTCGTACCGCCGGTATAAAAGATACCCGCCATATCGTTGCCGTTACGCGTTGATGGCGCAATTGCGCTGTTTGAGTCAATAATTTGTTCATAAGACTCTGCCCACGAGGGTGTTTCCCCGCTACCCATGTAAATAAGGTGTTCGAGTCGTGGTAGTTGATCCTTTAGTTGTTGTGCTTGGTTCATGAACGCATCGTCAAACATCAAAACGCGTGTGCCGGAATCTTCGATCGCGTACTTATTCTCAGCAAGGGCCCAGCGTGTATTCAGCGGTACCACACAATAACCAGCCCATGGAATGCCAAACGTTGATTCGAAATAGTTATCACTGTTAAGCCCGAGGAGTGCGACGCGTTCGCCGGCGCCCAATTCGTAGGCGTGTAGTCCTCCTGCAAATTTCGCCACCCTTTCTAACAAACTACCCCAGAGACGTTGCCGGCCCATGAATTCTGTGGCGACACCGTTGCTATTTAGTCTTGCGCCGCGCTGCAGTAAACTAGGTAATGAAATCATTTGGTCTCCATTTTTGTCGATAAATTCTCATATTATTTTTAATAAAGCACACAAGTGCCGGTAGGGCAATAAATGCGTCTAGCCGCGTATTGCGCGGACGGCTGTTGGAACACTAGGTTGCCCGCTTTAGTACAGGCGCTCATATCTGATGTAGTATCAATTCAGTTTATCGTCGGCAAATTGGCCGATGAGAGGCGGCTGGACATATCTATGTATAGTCTCTCTACAGCCGATAGTATCTATTCGATTATTCTGTCGATTAGCCCCCATTCGAGTGCCTTTTCGGCGTCAACTCTTTGATTCGATATCGCCATGAATGCTGTTCGTAATCGGCCTATACGCCTGGAAATACTTACAGTACCACCGGCTCCAGGGACTAATCCCATAGCCACTTCGGGCAATTGAAAGAAGCTATCTTTTTTTGCAAAAACGCGATTTGAAAATGCGGGAAGCTCAATGCCCGCTCCGATGCATGCCCCATGTAGTTTAAAGGTCGTTTTCGACCTTAACCTGTCTAGAATAAGCCCGGTGTTTCTCGTCATTCTGACCATATGAGCAAGCGCACTATCGGTCGCTAGGCCAAACTCCTCCAGATCGCCGCCTGCGCTAAAACACTCTCCCGCACCCTGTATTAACGTGGTTTTTATGGATTTGTCCTCTTCCGCCAGTACGAGAGCTTCATAAAATGCATCGCGCAATTGCGCAGAATAAGCGTTGCGTTTTTTTTGTCGGTTAAAAGTAATCATTAGCTTAGTGTTTTGGCGCTCTAGCAGTAGCGGAGGGCAGACGTCTTCTTCCGGCTTTTTCCCTTTGTGCTTCTTTTTAAGCCAATTCTTGAAATGAGCGCTATTTTGTAGGCAGGAATATGAAAGAGATTCAGCCATTAGGCTATTTCTAACGCTCGCATGTTCGTTATGACGCAGCAGTTGTACGACCATAGCTGAGGCAATAGGACTACTATCAATAGCGTGAGTAAGCGTTGCTAATTCTGCGTCTGTTCTCGCAACTAAATCGACAATAGGCGGCAGATCAATATCGTCCGTGGCAAGTGCAATAATAGGGCAGTTCGGTTGCACCTGTTCTATCATTTCACTTGGCTCGATGTGTCTAGACCGATCGTCAGCGTCAGAGCCTCTGTCCGATCCAGTCATGCCGACTAAAATATAGTGTTTGTCGAAAACCGTTGATAGCTCGTTTGTTGCATATGACGTGCTCAGCAATGTCTCCAGTTCTGCCAGTGTTAATGCTTTTTGATTGACTAGATTTCCCATGAGTTGATATTTCCTCCATCAATTGACCAAAATGGCTTTTCCCTGAATTCAGTCATCGCTCTGTAGGGAGACGCTTGCTAGAAAGCTAGTCAGTCAATAGGAATTCAATAGGTGCCAAAAATAGCTGCCAAATAATAGTCGCAAAATATCGCTTGGCGAGTTTACGTCGACTTCAGCGATTGTATATCGCCCAAATACAATTATGCTATTTTCTTTTCTTCAATACTCATTGCATCGCGTATACTTTCGCAATGGATAAACAGCGCAGTGCAATGCAATTTTACGAACAAAAACTCCTGAACAAGAGCTTGGCTACGGTCGATGACTCTCTCAAAACACCGTTGTCGATTGTGCAATGTGCAGACGCGGCTCTCGATGCTTTTCGTCTTCTTGCCGCAGAAAATCAGTGGGCTAAAGAGCTTGAATCTGTGCAGAGTGATAATCAGCTTAAAGAGCGGAATTTGTCAGATTTAAATGCCTCCGACTTGCTACTTGAGCGTTCGAAGATACTTGGATTTTCGCGTCCCGGGATAATCTCCGCGAACGAGTATTGCCATTTGATAAAGACGAAGTCTGGGTGGATCGCTCTTAATCTAGCGCGAGAAGAGGACTGGACATTAATGCCTGCGTGGCTTGAAGTGGAAGCGATTGGCAACGACTGGCAATCAATAAAGGCTTTAGTTGCGATCCGCTGTGGCCGTGAATTGGTAGCAAGAGGGCGCTTAATGGGCTTGCCCGTATCTATGTTTGATACGATACGCTCTGATCACTGGTATCGTGTCTGGAAAGAAGGGTTGCCGGCGTGTTCTCGTGAATCCCAACCGTTAGTTATCGATTTGTCTTCCTTGTGGGCGGGGCCGCTATGTTCTCATTTGCTGCAACGCGCGGGCGCTACGGTGGTGAAAATTGAAAGTTATTCTCGCCCCGACAGCACCCAGTTGAGCGCACCGGAATTTCATAGGCAGATAAACGGCGGGAAAATGAGTCTAACGCTGGACTTTGGTAAACCCGAGGACATTGCAAGGCTTATGGCACTTATAAAGAAAGCAGACATTGTTATTGAGGGCTCTCGACCGAGAGCGCTGCGGCAATTGGGTATTAATGCTGAACAGTGCGTCGAGCAGGTGCCGGGGCTAACCTGGCTTAGTATTACAGGTTATGGGCGACAGAGCCCGCAAGAGAACTGGGTCGCATTCGGTGATGACGCGGCAATCGCCGGAGGGCTGGCGGTAATGGATGACTATACGCCTAACTTCGTAGGCGATGCTATAGGCGACCCGCTCACTGGTATTCATGCTGCGGTTGCGGGGCTCATAGGTTGGAATAGCGGTGCAGGTAGTTTGATGGATGTTTCTTTAGTGGGCGTCGCATCTTACGTACGTCAACATATAGATCACGTTAAATCCATAGACCTAAAGCCCGACTAACTTGTCGATTGATTCAGTCATTAAACAAAGTGAATTATGTCCAATATTAACGAAGTCGGTAGTCTCGAATTATGCTATTAATTAAAAGAGCGGAAGTGTTTAGCGGCGCGCGAAAGACAGCGGCGAATCGGGGGCTTGGACTCGTCGATATAAGGTGTCGAGGCTCCCAGATCGTCGCTGTTAACACGCATCTGGAACCCGAAAGCGGTGAGGTTGTTATCGACGCCAATGGTGGTGCGGTTATACCCGGGTTGCAAGACCATCATATTCACTTGTTGGCTTTGACCGCTGCCGGACAATCGCTGGCGTGTGGGCCGCCAGCGATAGAAAATAGCAAGGAACTTGCTAATGCTTTACAGGCTTGTGCCGGTTCAGGTTGGATTCGTGGTGTCGGTTATCACGAATCTGTTGCTGGACTATTGCATCGTGAACAGCTTGACGAATGGGTTTTTGATCGTCCGGTACGAATTCAGCATCGCAGTGGAAAGATGTGGTTCGTTAATTCTTTTGCTGCGGAATTATTGCAGCTTGACCGGTATAAACATTTGACCGGGATCGAAACCGATCACGACAACAAGCCCAGCGGTCGATTGTTTCGACTGGATGAGTGGATGCGGCAACAGCTAAGTGACGGCATGGCCCTCGATATAAAATCAACCTCGGCCCTGCTTGCTAGTTTTGGTGTCACCGGAGTGACTGATGCTACAGCCACTAATAATCTGTCGACCTGGGATTTCTACCGGAAGAATATCGAGCGCAATGATGTTATGCAGCGAATTTTGCTGATGGGTGATAGCTCACTTTCGTCTGCGGCTGGTTCGTTAAGCAGATCGGGGGGGCGCCTCGAATGTGGCGTACTAAAGATTCTATTGGACGATGCTTTGCTGCCTAATTTCTACGAGCTTGTGCAACGTATCGATCGCGCACACGAACAAAAATGTCCGGTTGCTATTCATTGTGTCACTGCAGTGGAATTAGTTTTCGCTTTGTCTGCTTGTAAGGAAGCGGGTTATCTGGCTGGCGACAGAATAGAACACGCGTCAGTTGTTAACGATAGTGCGATTGATCTATTACAGAAAAGTGGGTTGACGGTGGCGACACAGCCCAATTTTATAGGGGAGCGTGGCGACCAATATGCTATCGATATTGATGCGGGTCAGCATCAATATCTCTATCGTGTCAAAACATTGCTCGACGCGGGGGTGCCGGTTGGCGGCAGTACAGATGCTCCATTTGGGAACCCAGACCCCTGGCGTTCAATGGTTGCTGCGGTCAATCGACAGTCTCCCAGCGGGATGGTGTTGGGCGCAGAGGAACGTGTGACACCTGAGCAAGCGCTCAAGCTTTTTACCTCCTCAGCTTTGAGCCCAGGAGGACCGATGAGGAAAACCGCCGTCGGTGATGTTGCCGATCTGTGTCTATTGGATCGGCCTTGGCATGAGGCCCGTTTGCGCTTGCAACAAAAAGACGTGAAAGCCACCATAAGAGGGGGCGAGATTATCTATCAAAATTAAGCGAATAGGTTATGTGGAAGGACATAAAAATATTTCTCTCCTTTTTGCAAACTAGCTCTTGCGTAAACCGTTATTTCCATGTAGGTTTGATATCGCTTAACCGAATAAAAAAAATAAACAGGTTTCTTGCCAGTTAATTTTTGCCGGCAAAAAGAAGCCAATAACGATAGGGTAATTGTAACTCTAATGTTGTATTGGATTTCTACCGTTCTTTTACCGACTTGCCACCTTTTTCTTGTGGTACAGAATTTTATTGATTTCTCTAAACGCACTTTTTTTCCCGATTTTAGTTTCTCGAGTCGATCGATCTGCAACTCCGCTATTTCTCCAAAAATTCACTTCAATGCTTCTATTTTCCAGTTCGCAAAGAGGAAAATTTAATGGTCAACGAATACTCTCAAGAAATTTGGCCCCTAGCTGTTTATTTTTGCATGGTAATCGCTCTGGTGATAACTATGCTGGTATTGTCCTGGTTGCTAGGGCAGCGCAGACGTGAAGACGCCACTAACGATCCTTATGAATCAGGTGTTGTCCACGTCGGAAGTTCACAAATTCGCATATCGGTAGAGTTTTATTTAATAGCGATATTTTTTGTCATATTCGATCTGGAAACCGTCTTCATTTTTGCGTGGGCAATTGCATTTTTCGAGCTCGGTTGGCAGGGGTATTTCGCAATATTGCTATTTATTTTTGTTCTCGGTGTTGCGCTAATTTACGAGTGGCGCTCGGGGGCTTTGGAATGGGGCGTTAAAACGCGTAAAGGTTTGCGGCAAGCGCAGATGCAGCAAGCGACTCTGTCGTCAGTTATTCAAGGTGAACAGAAATGAAGTGGAGTTTGACTCGACCTGAAGATACCATCGCATCAACCGCTGACGATCCCATTGAAGAGTATATCAAACGCAACGTGATGCTGACTAACCTAGAGGATATGATCGCCTGGGGACGCGCGCATTCTCTGTGGCCTTTTAACTTTGGTTTGTCTTGTTGTTATGTCGAAATGGCAACAGCGTTTACCAGCCGGCACGATCTCGCACGATTTGGTTCAGAGGTTATTCGGGCCACACCGAGACAAGCTGATTTGATGGTTATTTCCGGGACCTGTTTTTTAAAAATGGCTCCTGTTGTGCAGCGACTTTACGAACAGTTGCTGGAGCCGCGTTGGATTATTTCCATGGGTTCCTGCGCTAATTCCGGTGGAATGTACGATATTTATTCTGTGGTTCAAGGCGTTGATAAATTTATTCCCGTCGATGTATATGTACCTGGGTGTCCACCGCGGCCAGAGGCTTTGATGCAAGGTCTTATCATGCTACAAGAGTCCATTGGTAAAGAGCGGCGACCCTTGAGTTGGGCAGTAGGCGACCAGACTATTGTAAAACCGGAGAAGATAAGTAATCGCGATTTATTGACAGCAGAGCGCATGTTGGCGACCGAATTGAGAGAGCCCAAAGACGTATAGATAACGGCATAATTTGTCAGTTTGAATTGATATATAAATATGAGTTGGTGACTAAAAACGTTTTTTGAAAGTGTTGGTTTTAAAGTACGGGTTTTTAAAAAAATCTTTAAAAGAAATACCACTAGAGAAATACCTTGAAATAAATAGCTAAAAATCATGTGGTCGAAAATAAGGTTGAAGAAAGCAGAAGAATAAAGGCATAACAAAAAAGCACGATATAAAGTTGAATCATCAAATTGCATTGGTAATAAGGAGCATTTGTGAACGCGGCTGGAAAAATATCTCAAAGCGCTGTCGAAGACGAGCTGTATCGCAAGTTCGGCCGAGAGCTATTTACAGTGCAGCTCACCGCAGATCGAATCACAACCCTTTGGGTTTCTCGCGATCGTCTTATCGAAGTTTTACAATTTTTGAAACCAAATTATCAAATGCTCTACGATTTGTTTGGTATCGACGAGCGCACGAGAATTCATAGAGAAGGGCAGCCCGACGCGGATTTCACCGTTGTTTACCAATTACTGTCTTTTTCACGCAACGAAGATCTAAGAATTAAGGTCGGGGTATTTGATGCGGATTCAGATCTTCCCAGCGCAATATCGGTTTGGCCAAACGCAAATTGGTATGAGCGAGAAGTTTGGGATATGTTTGGAGTCACGTTTAGTGGTCACCCAAAC
>JBLHNZ010000109.1:0-10227 GCA_047623245.1 Oceanicoccus sp.
GGTGTCGGTGTAAATGATATTCATAGTGTCAGCACCGAGTGGGTCTTTAGCTCACGGCTTGAAAAAGAATGAAATGCCTTCTGTGGTCGCGCGGCAATTGTTTGTAATGAAGTCATCGATACTCCTGAGTTAAACGTAACGTCGTTTGTTCGTGTGCTATCGAGCAAGTGCTTTGGCTGATAGCGCTGGCCCGCCTGATCCCGATGCTCGATGCCAATCTTCACATAAGCGGCGAATGTTGCCAGCCCAAGCGTTAAGAAAAATAGGGTCAAAATGTTTTTCGTGACTTTTAGACGTTTTAGCCTAAGTTTTACGTCGCCTTTTTCGAACACGCCCCACTTGATAACAAGGCGGTACATCCCTATCGCACCATGTAATTCAGCGCAAAATAAGAGTATCAAATACAACGGCCACAAGCCTTCGCTGACAAATCGGTCGGCGGAAAGATAGGGGCCAATTTTGTCTGCATTTACGGCCATAATCACGATGTGTGCGGAGCCGAGAAAAAACATGATAAAGCCAGTCACTACCTGCCAATACCATTGCGTTGTGTCGGCGTGCTGCATGCGTTGCATGTGCTCGCGAATTATCTTGTGCTGTTGCCAGCTTGCGGGGAATTTGCGCAGAGCCAGCAGCGCGTGAGTCATGAAGAGCAATAGAATTAAGGCGGCAAAACCACTGACTAAAATTGAATAGCCTTGCCCGTCTGAGCTTATAAAGCGCGCTTCCATCAACCCTGCTACCCACATCATGGCGTCTTTACTGATTAGGATACTGGACACTAAAAGCAGGTGGGCCCACATGAAAATGGCTAGTGCAAGGCCCGATAAGCTTTGCAGAACATCCAGTCGAGCAGGTGTTCGTTCGATACTGTTGCGGCTGTCGACGCTGGAGTTTGAGCTGGTGATAGGTAGAAAACGGTTTTTTTTCATGACGTTACCAGCAGGAAATTAAACGCGAATTCCGCTTTTCAATGACTTGTTTGTCAATAATAGCCGCTAGATTGTTATTTTGACTTAACAAAGGCGGGCAAACGCATTTTTTTACATTTTGTTTGATGTATTTCAAGACTGGTGGCTAAATATCGAGGTGATACTTTTGAATCTCTAAAAATGCGTTATGTTTTTATGGGTAACCGGTGCGGATCTGGCATCCGTTGATTGAATACACAGAGGTTGAAGTGGGGGGTGCCGTTCTACGCCTCGTTCATTACGGCTAGTCGGTCGTATTTTGTCGAAAAAGACAGCTTGTGATGGGTTTTTTGGTGTAAAGAATGTAACTCTAGCAGCGTATAGTTGTTGAGTTTTTCGCCGTTAGTTATTTTATTTGGGAAGGGAGTTCGAATAGAATAACGATCCCTTTTTTCTGGCCTCTAAACTCTTTGAAAATATGACCCTTGTTCATGTTTATGCGTTTTCGTAGCGCTGGTTCTTCCTGGTTCTTGGCGTGGTAGGCATATAGGATTCCAGGTGCCCAGGGCCTTTCTTCGGTTTCCTTTTTTAGATACAAATCTTCAGATTTGTGAGTTGTTTTACCGTTAAAATACGCGATGTGGTGGTGGTTTGATATGATTTCTCTATCTTTATCAACAGTCGTTTGTAGCCATTGTGCGGCATCGTTAATATACGCTTTTTTGTAATCGCTGTTGATAACAGTATCTAGAAAAAGAACAATCAAAACTGCAGCGATCGGTATTTTAGTCTTTAAGTTACTGGCTCTTGTATGCCACAGATTGTCAAAAATGAAAGGCACATATAAGAGCAAAATAATGACAAATTGGAAGGAATAACGTTCTAGATTAAATTGCCTCGATAGGGTGAAAAGAAACAGATACACGCCAAGAATGAGTAAGTGACTGTTAAGTATTATTCGTGCGTTCCTGTTAAGTACGATCCGCGAACTATCAAATTGGTTAATAAATAGTATCAACAGGTAAACCGGGATGACCGCTCGAATAATATTCAGTGCGCTAATTGTAATGAATACAGAAATAACAGCATAAAAGGCGTCTTCTTTCGCTGTATGTGTAAGCAATGCTTCGGAGACCATGTCTGATTTAACAGAAATGACATTCATTAAATTGGATAACTGTAAACTGTAGTGCTGGAAGTCTTTTAGCAACTTGAAATTTTCGATCGGTTCTGAAGATAACATCAAGAAAGCAGCAGTTGCTAATGTGAATAATAGGGCTGGCAGCGAAACAAAACGCAGCATCTTTTTTGGGCCGCTCGAAAATTTATCTCTATTAAGGAAGGCTAAAGACAAAGGCGAAGCAATGGCGATAATGAGGGTTTCTATTCTGAATAAGAAAGCAAGGCCGATAAAAACAATCCATTTGAGCTGATATCGTAAGCGAGGTCTTTTGGCATACCTTAATAGTTCGCGTAACGCGAGTAGCATAAATGCCCACATGCCTGGATCGCGCATGGTGCTACTTCGATAATCTGCCATCAGGGGGTGAAATGAGATAATCAAGAGGGCAAAAAATTGAGCGGATTTGGTTCCTCCCAGTTCGGAGACTGTCCTTACGAACGCGTAACTCATCAATAAATAACATAAACTTACGAGGATCTGAGATGAAATTAGCAGTGAGACATGTGTGATTTGTTGAATAGTGGCGATAAGAACGGAGAAGAAAGGCCAGGGGTATTCCGACAGTGCTGCGCTGAATCCAGACTGAAGGTAGGTTTCTGCAGTGAACAAATATAAAACCCCGTCACTATTAATGACGGGATCGAATAAGATAATCCACAATGAGAGCGGCAAGCTGAATAGCGCGATCAGCCTCAGCGATAGCTGCCCGTTACTATAGCAAAAGTTTTCAATGATGCTCGTTTGTTGGGTTGGTCGATACGAATTGGGCGGTGCTTTTGATTGAAGCATAGGGCGCAGTTTGTGTGAATGTTATTGAGATTAATTATAGGTGATTGTACCCTTTATTGGATAGGTACTACTTTGGATTAATTTCCATGGGCAAGTATTTAGGCGCTAACAAATTCCTCAAAAGCGAGGAATGCCCTATAATGGCTTAGTGATACGGCTACAGAAAACTGAATGGTTAACCGTTTCACCACTTCCCACACTTATTCCCTTCAATTTGGCCGCTCTTTCAATGTCTAAAATTAAGCAATCGGAAAACATCACTAACGGACCGATGATTTATCGGCGATTACTTGGCTATACCGCGAAATACTGGTTCTTCTTTATGCTGAGCATGCTGGGTTTTGCCGCCTATGCCGCGACGCAGCCGGCTCTGGCGCATATGATGAAATTTTTTGTCGACGGGCTTGAAGGAAAAGAAGAAGGGCTGATCGTGTTTGTTCCCGTTGCCGTTATCGTTATTAGCATTGTTCGTGGGATTGGTTTCTTTGTCGGTAATTATTGCCTGGCCAAAGTCTCTCTTGACATAATTAACGATATAAGAAAACAAATGTTTGATCATATGTTGGTAATGCCTAGCGCTTTCCACGACCAGAAAAATTCGGGTGAACTGGTTTCAATGATTACCTACAATGTCAATCAAGTTAGTGCTGCCGCGACCCAAGCGGTAAAAATTATATTTCGGGAAGGTTTGACTGTCATCGTACTATTGGCCTATTTATTGGTGCAAAACTGGCAACTGACGTTGCTGTTTGTTCTTGTTGCTCCTGTTATGGGCGGTTTGGTTGCCTACGCCAGTAAACGGTTTCGCCGTGTTAGTGAGAAAATGCAGGTCACAATGGGGCAGGTGACTCACGTTTCAAATGAGGCTATTCAAGGCTACAAACTCGTGCGCAGTTACGGCGGAGAACAGTACGAACAACGCCGGTTTCACGCCGCGAGTGACGAAAATACCAAGCAAGGACTGAAATATAACAAAGTGCAGTCTATTCAGACGCCTGTCCTGCAGTGCATAGTTGCTCTCGCCCTCGCTGCGATAATGTTTTTTGTTTTATATATGGCGAATGAAAGTGGGGCCACTCCAGGTGATTTGGTTGCCTACGTCATTGCTGCAGGCTTGATTGCGAAGCCGGTGAGAAACCTCACTCAGGTCAATTCAACCATCCAGCGTGGTCTCGCGGCCGCTGAATCAATTTTTGCTTTGCTGGATCAAGAGTTGGAAAAAAACACCGGTACTATCAATATCGAACGCGTAAGCGGACGAATTGAATTTCGCGATGTCAATTTTTCTTATGAAGACAATAGACCTGTTCTACGGGATATTAATCTCCTTATCGAACCTGGAGAAACCATAGCTGTGGTAGGGCGCTCGGGTAGCGGAAAGTCCACCTTAGCGAGCTTACTGCTGCGGTTTTATGAGTGTGGGAGTGGCGAAATTACATTCGATAACTATGACGTTGGAACTCTAGATATCGATTGTCTGCGTAGGCAAATAGCGCTAGTTAATCAACAAGTGGTGTTATTTAACGATACTATTGCCAATAATATTGCCTATGGTCAACTCGCTAATGTCGATCCCGCGGCGATAGAATTTGCAGCCGAGAAGGCCAATGCTTTGGAGTTTATCAATGAATTACCGGAGGGGCTGGATACGATTGTCGGCGAAGATGGTACTCGGCTCTCCGGCGGCCAGCGTCAGCGTATAGCGATTGCGCGGGCTATTTTAAAAGATGCGCCTATTCTCATATTAGACGAAGCTACGTCAGCACTGGACACGGAGTCAGAGCGTGCAATTCAGGAAGCCTTAGAGGCCGTAATGGCAGGACGGACTACCATTATTATCGCCCACCGGCTTTCGACGATCGAAAAAGCTGACCGGATCATCGTCATGAATGATGGGCAAATCGTTGAGCAAGGATCTCATCACGAGTTAATCAAGCTCGGTGGTCAATATGCGAAGTTACACGACATGCAATTTACCGAAGTTGAGCCAGATTAAATAGTGGGATGTTCTTTTTCAAAAATGCCAGGAAGGCAAGTGAAATCAAGAATACGGTTTCTCTATTGCAGATGCTTTCGTTTTTCCCTGCCAGTCGAAATAAATTTTTGTCGCCGTTTGAAAACACTAGAAGTAATGGAGATATAGTCCGTTGAAAATATTGGTCACAGGTGGTGCAGGGTTTATTGGCAGTGCCTTGATTCGGTATGTTTTGGAAAATACCTCTCATGAAGTGGTCAATGTCGACAAGCTCACCTACGCCGGTCACCTATCATCATTGCAGGAAGTCTTGCCTTCTGAGCGCTATCATTTCTGTTGTGTTGACGTCTGCGATGCTCAAGAACTGGGTAAATTGTTTGAGTTACACAAGCCCGATGGCGTTATGCATTTGGCCGCTGAATCACACGTCGACCGTTCAATTGATGACCCCCATCTATTTGTTCAAAGTAACATTGTGGGGACATATACCTTACTCGAAACCGCAAGACAGTATTGGTTGACGCTTGGCGCGGAAAAGAAAGCCGTTTTTCGCTTTCATCATATTTCAACCGACGAGGTATACGGAGATTTAGGTGATACAGGCGGATTGTTTTCTGAAGAAAGCTCTTACCGTCCCAGTTCACCTTATGCTGCGTCCAAAGCTGCGTCAGACCATCTCGTAAGGGCTTGGCAGCATACCTATGGGCTGCCGGTCGTGCTGACCAATTGTTCAAATAATTACGGTCCTTATCATTACCCTGAAAAACTCATTCCGCAGATAACGCTGAACGCTCTTCGCGGTAGAGTGCTTTGCGTGTATGGAAATGGGGAGCAAATACGAGACTGGCTTTACGTGGAAGATCATGTGAAAGCGCTATATCGTGTTTTCATCGCAGGAAACAATAGCGAGACCTACAATATAGGTGGTCACAATGAGGTCAGAAACATTGACGTAGTAAAGGCTATCTGTGGGTTATTGGAAGAGTTAGTGCCTGCTAGCCCTTATTCGAGGTCAGCCGAAAATCCATTGGGCTTTGAAGGCCTCATTTGTTATGTCAATGATCGGCCCGGTAACGATAGACGATACGCTATCGATGCCACGAAAATACAGCGTGAACTAGAATGGCAGCCCGTTGAGACATTCGAAAGTGGCTTGCGTAAAACGGTTGTTTGGTACTTAGCAAATAGGAGGTGGTGGCAGGAAATAATTGATAGCCAAAACTGACTTTGAAGAATACTGGGTTAAAGCGTGCATTTTTTCCCATAATCAAAAACATCAATCTTTTATCGATGTGACGTAAAAAGTGTCCGTAATACCTTTTTTGGGCGTGTTTTTTATACAGGTATTTAACTGCTTTGGTACGCTTTCAAGATGCTGTCCGGGTCACCTTGATCTTTAACAACACCATTTTCAATCCAAATGATTCGGTCGCAGAGTTTGCTCATTACACCTCCGGCGTGAGAAACCAGAATTACCGTATGGTCTGAACGAATCATCGATTCCATCGTTTCAGTGGCTTTAATTCGAAATTTTTCATCACCAACGCCAAGTACTTCGTCTATTAGCAAGACTTCAGGAGTTAGATGCGTCGCTGTTGCAAAGCCAAGGCGAGCTTTCATACCGTTAGAATAAGACTTTAAAGGCTCACGAAAAAACGGTCCCAGTTCACAGTATTCTTCAATATCCTTTAGTTTTGAATAGATGTACTCTTTTTCGTAACCGAGCAGCATACCGCTAAGAATGGCGTTATCTCTACCGCACAAATTTAGATCAAACCCTGCTTGTAGAGTTAATAAAGACGTTTTTGTTGAGTGGTTTTCTATCGTCCCTTTGTCTGGCATGAAAATACCTGAAAGGATTTTCAGCAATGTCGATTTTCCGACGCCGTTACGTCCGATGATACCAACAGTTTCGCCGCGCCGAATATCAAAAGAAATGTCTTTGAGCGCCTCGTGGTATTCGTGACGGAAGAAAGACTTTTTCTTGCGATAAGAAAGAGAGATGTTTTTTAGGGATATTATGACTTCGTTCATGGCTTATTCTTGTACAACTCTGGTGATGCTGTATTCACATTTTTTATAGATATAGAGCGCTGCTAGCCAAAGTATGAAAGACGCAATTAGAATTTTTAGGAGGTACATCCAATCGGGCCAGGCATTGTTAAGAAGAATTTCCCGGTATTGATGGATAAGGCCGGCCATAGGGTTTATGAAGAACAGATCTCTATAGGATGACGTAATGTTGTCGATACTAAAGAATATACCTGAACAGAAAAATAGAAATTGCATCAAAGTTGGAATGACAAAGCCTAAATCTCTGACGAAAGCGACAGCTACGGCTAACAAGCAGACTACTGGGATCATAAATAGCAGCTGTACCGCCATGACTAGTAGGCTAGAGAGCCAGTGTATGCTGATCGTTAAGCCAGAGATCTGCAAAAAAACAAGCAAAATTGAAAATACGATGACTTGTTTAACACTGCACTGAGTAATAAAAACTAACGGGAAAAATAACTTTGGGATGAAAATCTGCCCCATCAAATTACTTCCTCCGATTAAACTGTTTGACCCCTGATTGATCGTTTTGGCAAACCATAGCCACGGTACGAGCCCTGTTAGGAGAAAATAGATAAAATCCGGCCCCCCACGATTTAGTAATAACTCAAATACGAGATAGTAGCAGAGCATGTGAATGACGGGTTCGATCAGCCACCACGTATAACTCAGGTAGTTGACGGCGGCTTCAGATTTTAAATTGAGTTTGGATTTTTCCCAGACTATTGACAGTAATTGTTGTGTTTCCATGGGCTAAGCGATGAGTCTTTTGTAGTTTACACGGATTCTTAATGGCGCGGATTTAACAGGATTCAAATTGTTTCCGCAAGAAACTTTTCTTTATGCTCAGCACCAATAGCGGTGGCCGGCAATTCTGATTCTCAATAGCCGGCGATAATAACAGAAATTCGGTGTGCTCTCCACGGCTTCCGCAGGTGCCACCGACTTTCAGAAATTGGCTAGATTGATTCTAATTGGAGTTTTTATCCGAGTAGACGATACGGTCCATTAGTCTGAAGCTAACATTTGAAATCTGACGCGGTTTCAATGACGGCGATATAGGTCTTACACGTAACGCCCCGTCAGCGTAAACTGCCATTGAGAGTTTTTATCCGGCCGCGAATCATTGTCGTGCTGGTATCGCTCTTTGTGAGTCATTGACGACATTGTCTTTTCGAATTCGTGTTCCTAGTAAAAAACTCGGCACTTATTAAAAATTGCTGATGCTCGGTTCTATAAGGCTGTGAAAAATTGACCTACTGTGGCTTAATTAATGATTTATAATGTGCATTTGATGTCGTGTGGGGCTTGTGAAAGTATTGATTACCGGCGCCGATGGTTTTATCGGCCGTCATCTGAGTGAACGCTGCGTTAACTACGACTCCATTTTGGTATCGAGAAAGTGGACGGAGACGCGTCCGAATTATCGCAACATTGGCGACATAGGCGTGTTCGACCAGTGGCGCGAGTTGCTTAAAGGCGTCAATGTGATCGTGCATTTGGCGGCTAAAGTTCATCAGATGGGCACCCAGGATGCGGACGAATACGACGTGATAAACCGTCAAGTTGTAGAGCGAATGGTTGAGGCCGCGATCGATCAAGGTGTGCAGCGCTTTATTTTTATTAGTTCGGTTAAAGCGGGAGTTGGGCGGCAATCTGGAGATTTTACGGCTGGTAAGCCGCTGCACGGTGGCGATAATTTACTATCGCATGATCCTTACGCAAATTCCAAGGCATTGGCCGAGAACGTTTTAACCGAAAAAGCCCTAACGTCCCCTCTCGAGGTGGTTATTATTCGTCCTCCACTCGTTTATGGTCCCGGCGCGAAAGCGAATTTTGAGCGTCTTTGGCACATTTCTGGGCTTTCAATTCCCTTGCCTTTTGCTTCAGTTAACAATCGTAGAGATATGGTTTCGGTTTTTAATCTGTGTGATTTGATCTGCGTGTGTATCGAGCATCCTGATGCCAAAAACACGCTGCTTAATGTTTCGGATGGAAGGCCTTATTCCCTAGCAGAATTGTTGTTATCCATGAGACAAATACGCGGTATGAAATCGAGGTTGTTTCATTTTCCTCCCGTTATTTTGAAACTATTACTTTCTCTGTTGGGTCGCAATGATCTGACCGTTCGTTTGTTAGGTGACTTGGAAACTGATATTACTGAAACCAGTCGTTTGTTAGGTTGGAGTCCAAAATATAGTTTGGCGCAAACACTTCAGGCAATGCTCGAGAGCACATCCAATGACAGCTAGTTTCATACTCTTTACCTCCAGCGCCGTGATGTCCTTTCTTCTAGTTGCTTGCTATCGTAGGATGGCTATTCGCAATGCCTGGTTGGATATACCGAATCACAGAAGCTCCCATCGTGAATTGATCCCGCGCAGCGGTGGTCTCGTTATTTTATTGATGTATACCGTGTTGCTGGTTTTTCAGCTGGCTACTGGACAGTTAAAAACCGCAGAATTCATGGTGTTGGCCATTCCTATTGGTGTCGGCCTGGTAGGGTTTATAGACGACACGGTGTCGCTCTATCCTGGTTTTCGTTTTCTCGTCTACCTGTTACTCGTCGCGATAATGGCGACGGCGTTTTTGCCTCTCCCATTCCTAACCGTATGGGACTATTCGATAGAAAGTGTCTGGGTTCTCGTTCCTATTTATGTATTGGCAATTACCTGGTTAGTGAACCTGTTCAATTTTATGGACGGAATCAATGGTATTGCAGGGGGGCAGTTTATTTTTGTGGTGGTAGCTTCCTACTTCTTGTTACCGATCTTAGCGGCTCCTCAATTCGACATGATGCTCGTTGTGGTTGCTAGTGTTGTCGGTTTTTTATGCTGGAACTTTCCTTTTGGTAAGGTATTTTTGGGCGACGTAGGTAGCACATTCTTAGCAGCCATATTAGCTATATTGATGTTGTTTACCATTACATATCAGAGTGCTTCCCCATGGATGTGGATTATTTTATGCGCCTCATTTATCGTAGATTCAGGCTATACATTGATCGTTAGGATCTGCACAAAGCAAGTCTGGTATCACCCCCATGCCAGTCACGCCTACCAAATCTTGGCTCGACGATGGTCTTCTCACGGCAAGGTTGTCGTTTTGATGATGTTGGTTAATATATTTTGGTTATGGCCTTTGGCATGGCTAGCGACGCAATCGGCTGACACAGGTGTTATATGGTGTGTTGCCGCTTGCTTACCTCTTATCGCTATCTGTCGGCTTGTGGGTGCGGGCAAAGTCTAATGGCAGTGTGAATTGAATCGTTTTTTTGTTCTAGGCACCGAGATCAGTGGTTTTCGAACCTTATTTGA
>JBLHNZ010000110.1:0-10215 GCA_047623245.1 Oceanicoccus sp.
TTTTACCTAACCATTCCGCTTTGCGTTCTGATCATTCGATCGAGCCGGCCGTATCGCGCGACTATTGATAAATGGCTCTCTAGGCCCTCCGCATTTTTGGTACTTGGGCTCTTAACATCTTTAACGCTCTGGTCTTTCGAATTTGCTCAGGTCTTCGAAGGTTTTATATTTATCACGCCACACTTACCATCCTTGGCCTATTACGGTTTGTTTTTTGTGAGTGGCTATATCATTCATCATCATCGAAGTATTTTAGACACCTTTAAGACGTATTTTCCGTGGTTTGCAGGTCTTGCGTTGATCTTGTTTCCACTGTCAATAGTTTTAAGCCATATGGAACAATCGGTAGCGGGGCCGAATGTTATGCTACACGCGGCAGCTACTATTACAGGCGGGCTTTGTACGTGGGCGTTAATCTATTTATTCATAGGTGTCTTTCTACGGTATCTGGATTACGAGTCCCCGTGGATTTTATATATTTCTCAGTCGTCTTACTGGGTTTATTTGATTCATATGCCGCTGGTCTGTTTTTTTGCTTGGGTTATGCTTCCCGTCGACCTATCAGCGTATTCGAAGTTTGGGCTGGTTGTCTCTTTTACAGCTTTCTTTAGTTTCCTTAGTTATCACTATTTAATTCAGAAAACGTGGGTCAGCGACCTGCTCAACGGCATGCGGTTTGACTTGAAGTGGCCGTGGAATTCTGCAGCGGTACGAAGAGACTAGTTGTCGATAAGTATCCTCGTTAAAGAGTTGACTGTACATCGGTGAAGTCTTCTAGAAGGTGGAGTTGGATTATTGAGGTGACAGCGGAGAAAAAACTATTTTTCAGTCTCCGCGAACTCAATTTTTTATCGAGCGATACTCTGCAATACCTCGGCGTCCACTAGATTGTTGGTCATTGTTTCAATTTCAATAAATGTTTCGGACTTACAGATCAGATTTTGGCCGTCGCTGCGAAGATAACCCTGGTCTTTAATGGCAGTTACAAGATTTGCTTGAGCCTTTTTATCAATAAACTCCGGGGCGTTAATATTATTGAGAACCAGAAGGCGTTTCGCTATGGCAACGATATTGGTTTCCAATTCTTCTTTTTTCACCGGAGCCAAGCGACTCACAAGATTACATATGATTGCGAACCGTTGCATGGTTTCATTCATACATTCTCCCATTATACGAACGTTAGATCTGAATCGCTTATTATCTGTTAAAGACCAAAATTCCGCTTTACTTTGTTTAACTATATTGGTCGTCGCCAATGCTTGCAGCACTTCGTCTGCTTGACGTTCCACGATATCAGGTGATTGCCACAAGAACAGATCGGTTTTTATCAGAGATATCAACGTTTGAAGCTGATGAATTAGATCTTGGTGAGATACTTTTACAGAGCGATCTAATATTCGGCAAATTAATCCAGGTAAAATGTAAGCGTGTAATATATTATTTCGATAGTAACGCATTTCCAATATTGCCGATGGTGACAAGGAAATCATATCGCCAAAGCTATCTATTTCAATAGTTACTTTCCCCAATGCGATAACTTGAGCCAGCAAGTCGGCACCCGATTCAGTAGGTACCGTGAGAAGCTTGCTGTAAGGCGCGCGCCGCTGAATCATTAAGAAAAATTCCAGCTGTTCTTCTAAATCACCTTTAGACAAAGCTTTGTTTTCTGTCGATAATAATATTAATGCAACCAATGCAACGCCATTTAATGCAGCCGACTTGTTTACTGAGGTCATCACTTCATTGGCGAGAAGATTCACAGTAGGGGTAAGCCAGATTGGTTTTTGGGGGTCGATTGGATTGACGTGAGATTTCCAGTCGGGGGCTTGTGTGTTTAGAAACTGGTTAATGTTGATAGGTTGGCCGAAATTCACATATCCTTTGCCATAGTTTCGTAAGTTTTTGATGGCTTTCAAAACGCCAATAATAGACTCCTTTTTTTTCTGGCTGCCGCTCAGTTCCTTGTGATAAGTACCCACTTCCATGACATGCTCGTAGCCGATGTAGACAGGTACCAAGGTCAGTGGTCGGTCGATGCCGCGCAGTAGGCTCTGAATAGTCATAGTCAACATTCCCGTTTTGGGTGCCAGTAATCGACCGGTTCTACTGCGTCCTCCCTCTGTATAATATTTGACAGAATAACCCCGTTCGAATAGTAAACTTAAATACTCGCGGAAGATGGTCGAATACAAACGGTTTCCGCCAAAGCTTCGGCGTATAAAAAATGCGCCAGCACGGCGAAAAAGAGGTCCTGCTGGCCAAAAGCTCAAGTTGATACCAGCAGCAATTCGTGGGGTTACCAGTCCTTCGTGAAATATGACGTAAGTCAGCAAGAGATAATCCATATGGCTTCGATGGCAAGGTACGTATATAATTTCGTGCCCGTCCCGAGCAAGTTCTCTAAGCACCTTTGCGTTGCCTATTTCAATACCATTGTATAGTCGGTTCCAGAGCCAGCGCAAAATACGCTCAAAAAACAAAATCATCGAATCACGATAATCGCCGGCGATTTCATCCATGATAGCGAGTGCGTTTTTCTTAATCTGCGCTTCACTGTCACTGCCTTTTTTGACTTCATCTTCGATGAGTCTTTTTATTGCCGGACTTGCAAGCATGGAGGTAAACATTTGTTGACGATGCATTAATCGCGGACCCGTAGCGGCTATTTTTTGGCGGTGAAAATGAAAGCGGGCGACCCGAATAAGTTTGCGTGCTGTAACATCGTCGCTGTGATGTTGGTCCACTAAAACTCGAAACGATAAGGCTTCGCTAAACCGAACTAACGTCTTGCGACCAACAAACAAAACGATGAATAGCTTACCTATCCAGCTCGGTGATTCTTGATCTGCGAGCAGCGTTCCAACACTAGCATTGTTCTTTTCCTTAGTGGGTGTACGCCCCCAAATGAGCGTTGCGGGTATTAACTGTGCGTCAAGCGTTGGGTCGTTGGCGTAAAGGTCATGTAACTCAACGCCCTGCGCAATGGCTGTCGTTTTACCAGCCGGGCTCCAGGAAAATACCGGTGTAGGTTTTTCCAGACATAGTGTCCTCGCTAATCGTTTGCCCTTTATATCGACATATCCCAGAGGATCGGGCAAATTTTGTTTTTTGCAGGCAATTTGCAACGCTAATAAATCGCTAGCGGACTGGTGACGAATGATATAGAAAACGGGTTTCGAGGGGTCAATAGCACCAGTTTCAAGTAAGTCATCAGGGATTATTTTGCAGCGCACCAATAGTCGCACAGGAAATTTCAACAAAAAATAGAATATCGAACGTAGGGCTAACATAGTGCTTTCTCATTAAGGTGAGGAGTGCATTCTACCATTTAAGGGTCATTTTTCTCAATTAGAGACAAAAGGTCGTAGCGCTGGGTTCTTTCGACCCAAGGGCGACTTAACGTGCTTCGCCGATTAAGTGGTTGTCGGAATTAGTTGGGTAACCTACCTGTTTATAAACTAAATTTAATGACGTGTTTGGTCAGGAGGGCGATACAATCGTTCAAACAAAAGTTTTCGTCGGTCCAAAATTCAGAGGAAGTTCCCATGCGCATAGCGCTCTATATTCTCTTGCTTATAGTAGTGAGCGCCGGTGGCGGTATTTACTACTTTAGCCTTCCCGAATCTGTGCCACCTAAACCCGCTGCAATAACTGCCGATGTGTTGCAAAAATTACCGGCAGACCGCAAGGGGCAGGTGTTGATTTATGGAGCCTATGGTTTTAGCGGCTCGGGAATATCAAAGCTTGCATCAGACTATGGCATTACGCCGGTATTGGCCGGTCGCAACGAGAAGAAACTCAAATCCTTGGCTGAGTCGCTGGGTTATCACTATGTTGTTTTATCGCTACCTAACAATCACGATAATCTTGTGGCAGTTTTGAAACATTTTGAAGTTGTTATGCATATTGCAGGACCCTATACGTATACTTCTGAACCCATGCTCAACGCAGCGATCGCCGCCGGGACTCATTATCTTGACTTGACAGGGGAGAATCACGTCATACAGGCTGACCTCGATCGTGATGAAGAATTTAAGCGGGCAAACATAATGGTGATGCCTGCAGTCGGTTATGATGTGGTCCCGACCGACTGTCTAAACGTCTATGTTGCATCGAAAGTGTCTAATCCAATCACTTTGACTGTTTTGATGAACGGCAACGTTAATGCCGTTGAGGGAGCTGGGCTGAGCCGTGGAACTGCAAAGTCGGGATTGGAAATAATGTCGCGGCCGCTCTTAATGCGCCAGAATGGCGAAATGGTTTTGGTGTCTGCGCCCAAGGTGATGACTCGTATCGAGGGGGGACAGACTCAGACGTTGGTGCAGATCCCCTGGGCCGACCTGGTGACGAGTTTTGTTAGCACCGGCATTCCAACAATCGAAGTGTATCAAGTGTCTGCCGGAGAGATGTCTTCAGTGTTCCCTCGTCTTGCCCAATATCGTGTAGGACGCCGCTTTCTGTCGTGGATGATCGACGAGTTTTTACCTGAAGGACCTCCGCCTGGAGCGCAGAAAAATCGCCGGACACAAATAGTATCCACCGCTACGAATGCAGCCGGAGAATCAGCTACCGCCGTGCTGACGACCCCAGAAGCCTATTTGTTAACATTCCATAGTGCGCTTATCGTTGCGAAACGCGTATTGGATGGCGACTGGCAGCCCGGATTTCAAACTGTAGGTAAAGTCTACGGTCCCGATCTTGTTTTAGAAGTGCCTGGCGTTACCCGTAAAGACGCCTGAATTAAGCAAGGCAATGGCGTGATAGTGATCACTCAAAAGGAGTTTGTAACCTCGATACTTAGATCCATAGCGAACCTCGCCGCCATCGGACAAGTACGTGAATATTCATAAAGCTAAGACTAAGCGTTCTAAGGCAAAAATATGTTCGTCATCGCTGCCCAGCTGACGCAGCGCTTGGGCCAAATCTAACAAGTAACTTTTGTTGCTGCCACTAGGTCCATTACTTTGCGCTATTTGAGCAGCAATATCTGCATCACTGGCCGGACCCAAATAAGCAGCGTTAGAGTTATCGGCTATATAGATTAATCCGATCTCTTCACTGCCATCACCAAAATAGAGCGGCGTCTTTTGACGAAGGTAACCGTTTTTCTCTCTATGGTCTAAATGTTGGAATACAGCGGGAGTAATACGATAGGCCATGCCTAAGCATTGCGCATTATCGTCGGGCACCAAAGTCACCACACGTCCAGGCGCCGCAACGGTCCCTCTATGGTCGTGGGAGCCTTGCCAAAATCTGCGGCTAAAATGCTCGATGCTGGCTGGGCGCCTTTCGATATAGTCGAAATCCACCTTGAAAATAATTGAACCGTAAGCAAATAGCCAGAGAGATTCGTGCCGATCAAAAAAGTCTAAAGCCTTATTAGCCCTACTCGTATCGATATTCATTTATGCCCAATGTAGTTTGTCATTTTTCCCCAGCTTACGGTTAACAATGGTTGCAATGGCCAGAAAAACCTCTGTAATTCTCTTCGGTAAGTCTATGTTATATTTAGTAAGGAAACTAGTGACAGCTTTACTATCAAGCCATCAACACGAGCGCCCCTTTGACCGTCTTCTATTGGAATATTATGGCGACAATAAAACCCTGTTCAAATTTCGACGACCAACATTTTTGCCCTGTTTAATGAGGACATGAAAGCGGTTATCTACAAAGGTATATCAGTCATTTTATATACCCGTGGGCACCGCAAGTTTTTTCCTATGCATTCTAAGTTATTGGTAACTTTGCTTTCGGCAAACACTGCCGTATTATGCATCGATAATGATAATAATACTTCGCTCAGCGGGTAGGGAATAGTCTGGTCAGCAGGCAATAGTGCCAATAGACTCTGATACAACTACAGTGATGTGATTCCTGGTGTTTAAATTTATGGAGCCGAACCAATGACAGAAATAAGAAATTTCTCAATAGATGTCCCAGCAGAAGAAATTGATGATTTGAAAACGCGATTACGGTTGACGCGTTTTCCCGATGCGGAAACGCCCAAGGGCTGGGCTCAAGGTATACCGCTTGCCTATATGCAGGAAATAAGGGATTACTGGCTGAACGAATACGACTGGGCAGCACGTCAAAAACGTCTCAACGACAATCCCGGATTCATAACCAATATTCAAGGTCTCGATATCCATTTTTTGCATATAAAATCCAAACACGAGAATGCGAAGCCGCTTATTTTGACTCACGGTTGGCCCGGATCAATTATTGAATTCCAGAAGGTGATTGGACCGCTAACTGACCCGGAAGCACACGGTGGCCATGCCGACGATGCTTTTCATCTCGTTTGCCCAACTTTGCCAGGATTTGGTTTTTCGGGAAAGCCAATAGATACCGGTTGGGGGATCGACAAAATTGCCTCCGCCTGGAATGATCTCATGGTCCGTCTGGGCTATGAGTCTTATTTTGCTCAGGGTGGAGATTGGGGCTCTATTGTGACCACGATGATTGGGGTCCAGAATAAAGGCAACTGCGCGGCCATGCATGTCAATATGCCCATCGTAGGGCCCGATCCAGACACGATGAATGATTTGTCCGAACTGGAGCAATCTGCGTTGGCGGCTATGAAATTCTATCAAGAGCACGACTCCGGTTATTCGAAACAACAGTCGACCAGGCCGCAGACTTTAGGCTACGGCTTAGCGGACTCTCCTATCGGACAAGCCGCGTGGATCATCGAAAAATTTTACCAGTGGATGGACTGCGATGGGCATCCTGAAAATGTTGTTACTAAAGATGAGCTACTCGATAACGTGATGATGTATTGGCTGGGGAATGCGGGCGCTTCCAGCGCGCGAATTTATTGGGAAAGCTATGGCGAAATGAATCAAAGCCACGTAGAAATACCCACCGGCTGTAGTATTTTCCCTAAAGAAATTTTTAAAACATCTGAACGCTGGGCGAAAAAACGGTTTAGCAAGTTGGTTCATTTCAATGTATTACCTAAAGGAGGGCATTTTGCAGCGTTCGAACAGCCAGAGATTTTTGTGGACGAGCTGAGAACGTGTTTTCGGCATGTTCGTTAGTAAAATATTTCTCAGTTGTGGCAATGCTCTTGTGAGTCTTCTCTTTGACGTGGGACTGTTCCAGTTAAAGTGTTATTTCCTCCATTGATAGCCAGCCCAGCGCGAGAAGCTATTGGTGTCATGTATTGTTAGAGTTTGTGGAGAAGGCTACTGTTCTGGGTTGCGTTTCTGTTGTGTGAGCAGTGAACAATCCAGACAGTCGCCGCCTTTTTTTGTGGTTAATCTAATGCTAAGTCCAAACTAGTACCCGGGCTAAGTTAATAAATAGGCTAGAAACAATACGTGAGACTTAAAAACCAATGCAGAAGTCATCTGAACAGATTAACAATAATACAGTCGACGTTAACCCAGACTCTGCGATAATAACAAAAAACCCCAGGTGGGCTCCTCACTTTATTTATGGTCGAATTCCTCCTATATCGGTTCGTCATTTCAGTCTTTTATCGTTTGTTGCCCTAGCGCTATTGTTTGAAAACTATGACATTTCCTTACTGGCTAGCACGTTAAAATACATTGCTATCGATCTGCAAATAGACGAAACGCAGTTGGGGAACTTTAGTGCTTGGATACGTCTTGGCGGTTTGCCGGTTTTATTGATAGTCCCTTTTGCCGATTTAGTAGGAAGGAGACGCCTATTTCTCTTTTCCGTTGTTGTTATTAGTATTGCGACATTTGTCACAGCGTTCAGTTTCAGTGTACATATGTTCGTTATCGCACAGGTTGTCAGCCGCACCTTTCTACTAACGGCTGCGGCTTTAGCGGTTGTGATCGTGACCGAAGAGTTTCCGGCAGAGTACCGTGGATGGGGGCTCGGTGCACTGGGTGCCATGGCAGCTTTTGGCCACGGACTGGGTGCATTACTATTTGCCGCGATCGATATTTTGCCTTATGGCTGGAGAGCACTATACGCCTTCGGCATAGTACCTCTGTTTCTTATTCCTGTACTTGCAGTTAGAATTCAGGAAACACAACGGTTCACCGAACAAAAGACTCGTCGGGGCAGCGCGGTGGACGTTTTTGCCAATTGGCTTTTGCCACTCAAACACATCGCGGTCAACACTCCAATACGATTCGCACAAATACTGACGCTAGGTTTCGCATTAAGTTTTGGGCAAGGCGTTGTCTTCGCGTTTGTCGGTTATTACGTATTGATGTACTTAGAATGGAGCCCCGGGGGCTATTCCGCTATGGTTATCATTTGTGGGTTTATTGGCATAATTGGTAACGTCGCGGCTGGCCGTTTGGCCGATAAGCTCGGACGTAAACCCGTGGGCATTGCTTTTTTACTCGTATTTCCGCTTACCGTTTTCTTGTTTTTTCGCGGGCCGGAATTACTGGTCGCACCTGCCTGGATCATGATGGTGTTTTCTACTTTGGGTGCGCAAGTCATTATTCGCGCGCTCAGCTCGGAGTTGTTCCCAACAGCTTATCGCGGCAGCGCCACCGGAGCATTGACCATGTCTGAAGCTCTCGGCGCAGGTTTGGGTTTATTAATGCTGAGTTTGTTTTCTGTTGAACCGGGAGATATTTTAGTTTATATCCCATGGTTGTCGTGCGGGGTGCTCGGTGCCGCGCTCGTGATGCTCTTTTTTCCTGAGACGGCCGGGATCGAACTGGAAGACATATGAAAATGCGCAGAGAAAGTGGGGGCGCCAAGGCGATCGACAGTATTCAATAGGCCTCATCTGACTAGGTATTTTGTTCGTTTCTTTGTAGCGCTGTAAGTTTCATCTGTCAACCGTTTCGCTCGCGATTTAGAAGCGGTTTAACCGGTGAGATTGTTTTGGTAAATGCAAGGTGTTGTTCTTTCGGCCACAAGGCCTACCCGACACTATTAGTGTATTAGGCTTGTGGCAGGGATAGTGCTTCAGTGTTTTTTCATTGAGAGGTGAATACTAATTACCAGGCATGTACTTCGCCGTTCCAGTTCCAGAAACCACCGTTGTTTTCAGCATTTAACTTGTCGATCACGTTAATAATACCCACGGCACTTTCTTGTGGCGTAATGTCGGCGCCGGGTCCGCCCATGCTGGTTTGTACCCATCCAGGATGAATGAGTCCCACGTTAATATTTTCCTTGGCCAATTCTATGGCAGCAAGTTTCATGTACTTGTTGATTGCCGCTTTCGACGCGCTGTAAGCGTAATTCATTGGCATGTCTACGGAAATAGCACCAAGTTGACTGGATATCGTCACGACCTTTCTATTGGACCCGGCGCGTAAGTTCGTCATCAGTGCGTGCATAACCCTGACCGGCGCTAGAGCATTGATATTCATAGTGTCGGCCCAGCCGTCAAAATCCATCACATAAGCCGTTTGTTGCTCCGGTTTTGGTCCAATGGTCCCAGCGTTGTTAATGAGTATATCGATGGGGGTATCTTGTAATTTTTCGGCCATTGCGTTAACTGACGAATCGTCGCCTACTGACACAGCTACAACGGTCAAGTCATATTGTTCCGCGAGGATATTCAGTTCGTCTGCATTGTCGGGATTGCGACAGCAGGCAAAAACATTATTGCCGGATTTGGCATAACGTATCGCTAGTTCGAGTCCGATACCTTTATTGGCACCGGTGATTAATATAGTAGCCATAATGACTGTCCTTTCTTTGAGTTTGTTCTTAATGTTGTTCTTAAGCATGTTCTTGGTTTGTTCTCGAAGCTCAGCGGCTTTCTATGGGTATTTTTTCGCTCGCCCCGATTCCGCTGTCGATCTAACGATTAAGTAATTGCTTCTCGGAGCTAACTTCGTTGGAAAAGACAACCGCTCGTTCGATGGTAGCAGCGCCGACAATAGCGCTAAATTCCTCGTCAGGTATCGCTAGATGCGCATTTAGTAGTGCCTCGCTTTCCCATTTTTCTGTCAATCTTATCTCCGTTGGATCTTCGATATTAACCGAAAAAGCGTAGTCGATATTGCCTTCGTCCTGCCGACTTCTAACTGCCCGATTAATGAGCGCGTTCTTGACCCGATTTAACTCAGTTTCGGAAGATGCCTTAATGATACCGGTAATGATTAACATGCTTATCCTTGCTACTTTAGCCTTTATTCAGACGGTGATTAAAGTTGACTGCACGGTCTATGTCAAACATTGCACCGCATTTATCGCGACAAAATTATGCACTTGGTTTGAGTATTTTACGTCGAGTAATAGGTCACTAGGTGAACTCACAAC